>JADLFC010000022.1 GCA_020845775.1 Deltaproteobacteria bacterium | reverse complement strand
GCCGCCGGAAGCCAGCATCTCTGAAGGCGTTATCATGCCCAAGACATCCTCTAGGTCGATCGACTTTGCATATTTTAGGTTTTTAAGTTGTATGGTTTTTAGGTTATGGTGTCAAGCTCGTTGCTACGAAAACGCCGCAAAGAGTGGGCTTCCGCCCTAATGGATTATCTCTCTACCGTATCCCAGCCTGAACAAGGAAATTGTTTGTCGTGTTTTTGATGTCCTGAACCAATGTTACGGGCGCTAGAGGATTTGCAAATTTCACAAAGGCCTGAGCCAACTCCCATGAAGCGTCTTTTAGGGCGGGGACGACATTGAGATTCGCATGTGTTGTAATATTCTTACCAAGTACCTTAATCGCCCCAGTGCTAATGCTGCTCGTCAGAATACCGTTTCCAAAAAGTAAAATATTTAACTTACTTTTTGGAAACGGTATTTGTTGTTTATTGGCAAGTGCTTACGCGCTTGCTGTTTCTACCATTTACAAAAATCCTTTTTGTAAATGGTAGAAAATGGGCGGATATCCTCGCTCACACTAGCTGAAAAGCTTTAATCCTATGATTTAAGCCGTTAACGAAACCAGGAGCGACTTTTTTCTCTGGTTGGCAATACGCTGGCAAGCTTGCAAAATATGCCATATTGACTTACGGTACCTGTGCTGGTAAAATATAATCGAAATGAAGCAAACGGGACAAAAGAAAATCACCTTATATGTGGCGGAAGATTTGCTACAAAGGGCACAGGAGGAAACCGGGGTTGGAATTTCCGATACCGTGCGCAAGGCGTTGCAGCTTATGGCAGCGAGTAGCTCGTATGAAGAGCTTAGAAAGTTGAGGGGGAAAGTGCGCTTGAATTTGGATGTTAATAAGTTGCGTGCTGACCGAAGATGGTAGCGATAGATACTAGCTCCTTGGTGGCATATCTTGCTAACCAGCGAGGAGAGGATGTTGAGCTAGTCGATTTGGCATTTGAACAAAAAAATGCAGTTTTCCCCCCTGTCGTGTTAACCGAGCTTCTTAGCGATTCCAATCTCAGCCGAGAAGTGCGCGAGCTTTTTCTAAGCATTCCAGTCTTGGAAACCTCAAATGGCTTTTGGAGTCGGGCCGGACTACTAAGAGCATCGATCTTAGCTAAAGGATTTAAGGCGAGATTAGCCGATGCCCTCATAGCCCAAAGCTGTATTGACCATAACGTTACACTTATTACCCGCGACCGCGATTTTAGGCATTTCGCGAAAATCGGTCGATTGCGGGTAATGGGGAGCGAGTAAGCAATGGAATGTGCGCTAAATCAGCTTGAGGACTGCTTCTGCTTTACTAGCTCTCTAACCGTGTGCCATAAGGCAGCGGGGTCATTGTAAATTCACCTCGGCAAGAAGGTTGTATACCGTTTCCAAAAAGTAAGTTAAATATTTTACTTTTTGTAAATGGTATAAAACGCAAACTCCTAATGTTTAACTCTGCAATAGGCAATTCCAAAAACGCATCCCGTCTTTATTTATCGTTTTCGAGAGCTTGCACCAACGACGAAGAAAATATTGACAACGCTACATATTTGCAGGCAAATTATGGAGCATGATTGAGAGAGTAATTAAGTTAGCAAAATCACATCATTTTTTTCTGTTTGGCGCTCGAGGGACGGGAAAAACTAGCCTGCTAAAGGAGCGATTTATTAACGAGAAGTGCCTTTATGTCGACTTACTAGATCCAGACGAAGTCGATGCCCTCTCGCTAAATCCAAAGGAACTACTTTTACGCATACGCGGTTTTGGCTCCAAGCTAGAATGCGTCATTATAGACGAAGTGCAAAAGGTTCCTAAGCTACTAGACATTATTCATCAACAAATCGAATCAACCAATGTTCGCTTTATTCTAACCGGCTCTAGTGCTCGTAAGCTTAAACGCGAAGGTGCCAATATGCTTGCTGGAAGAGCTTTTGTTTATTACCTCTATCCCCTAACCTCCGTTGAGCTCAAGGGTCGATTTGAGCTTACGGAGGCGCTAGAATGGGGGACATTGCCACTTCTTTATTCACTTAACGATGAATCGGAAAAGCGAAATTACTTGCGCTCGTACGTAAACACATACCTAAAGGAAGAAGTCACTCAAGAGCAGTTGGTGCGGAACTTAGATCCGTTTCGCCGTTTCCTGCAAGTGGCCGCACAAGATTCTGGCAAAATTATCAACTATGCAAAGATAGCAAGAGATGTAGGCGTTTCCATTAAGAGCGTTCAATCATACTTTCAAATACTAGAAGAGACATTAGTTGGTTTTCTTTTAGAACCTTTTCATGAATCCGTAAGAAAGCGACAGCGTGGAAATCCCAAATTCTATTTTATTGATACCGGAGTTAAGCGCGCTCTCGATAGAACGCTAACGGTAAAGTTACTGCCGCAAACATACGCCTTTGGGAAAGCATTTGAACAGTTTCTAATCGCTGAAATTATGCATTTGCAATCATACTGCGAAAAGGACTACGCTTTCTCCTATTTGCAAACACAAGATGGGGCAGAGATCGACCTAATAATTGAGCGGCCTGGGGACTCGCGCGCATTAATTGAGATAAAATCAACTGAGCGCGTTACCGAAGACGACATTCGCCACCTAAGTCGCCTAGCAAAGGATATCCCTAACAGTTCTCCTTACTGTTTTTCAAGAGACACTCATGCCAAAGAGATTCAAGGAGTGCTTTGCCTTCACTGGACAGAGGGCTTAAAAGCCCTAGGGCTGACTAACCTCTAAAATATTTCCATTTAATAGTAACGCAACCATTAGACCTAAGAGGCTAGCTACAAGCGAGCGCAAAAGAAATTTACTTACTGGTAATTGTTTTCCTATACCGTTTCCAAAAAGTAAAAATTTTTACTTTTTGGAAACGGTATAGCATGCTACTTAACTACTAGAGACCACAAATCTCCAACAAAAGCGGCAGTGGAGCCAGAGGCAGTCAGCCCCGAGCCTACCTCCCATCACATGCTCCTGCGAACACTCTTCCCTTATCCAAATACAAAATCCAGTAAACCAAATTTACTCACGATCCTGC
>JADLFC010000021.1 GCA_020845775.1 Deltaproteobacteria bacterium | reverse complement strand
GAGAGTTATGCCATTTACAAAAAGGATTTTTGTAAATGGTATAAACAGCAAGTGCGTAAGCACTTGCCAATAAACAACAAATACCGTTTCCAAAAAGTAAAATATTTAACTTACTTTTTGGAAACGGTATAGCTGCTAAAGGCCTATTCGGCGGGTCAGAAAGCATTACGAACAAGGCGCAGCATAGTGATGTAGCGCATGGCCGCGCCCACGCTAAGAGCCAGTGTTAGTGAGTCAGCGAGGTAGATAGTAAGGTAGTGGAGAAAGAAGTTGAGGGAGGCGATAATGCGAAGTGGCCTAGGGATGTTATTTTCTGTTTTGGTTCTGCCTTCGAACTGCTTTAGCTATATCGTCGGAAGTCTAGCCCGCGTTAAGTTTCCTTCCTGGATTAACACGAGGTTAATTCGGCTGTACGCTAGGTGCTTTCGCATCGACGTAGATGAATGTGCTAAGAATGTGGCGGATTATCGCAGTTTGGCTGAGTTTTTTGTCCGCGATTTAAGGCCAGGAGTTCGGCCGATTTATGGCGACGTCGTTAGTCCGGTGGATGGATATTTGGTTGAATTTGGCCGTTGCGAAAATGGGCAAATGTTCCAGGCAAAGGGAAAGACTTATAGCACAGCTAGTTTGCTCGGCGATGATGCTTTGGGCAGGAAATATTTGGGCGGAACGTATTTAACGTTTTACTTAAGTCCCGCAAATTATCATCACATTCACTCTCCAGTAGGTGGGGCAATCACTGATATGCTATATATTCGCGGTAGGCTTTGGCCAGTTACTCATTGGGCTGTTAGGCATGTGAGTGACTTATATTCCCGTAATGAGCGCGTAGTGACAGTCGTTTCTAGCGAGGAGTTCGGATTGGTCAGTGTAGTGGCCGTTGGCGCAACTAACGTGGGGGCAATTGCCCTTGCTTACGATGATTTGGTCACGAATAGTCGCGAGCGGATAATGAGTGGGCAAAATTGCGGAACTGAGCAGCGCAATTATTCGCCGGGGAAGGGTGTTATGGTTGGTGAGCGTTTGGCTACATTCAAGATGGGTTCTACGGTCATATTATTGTTTGAGCCGGGGCGCATTTGTCTAAGTGAGCGGTGTGCAAAGGGGCCAATTAAATTTGGAGAGGCATTGAGTTGTGAGAGATAAGAGCTACGTCTTTTGCATAGCTACTCGGAAAAGCACTTTGGCGGTGGAGCAAAGTAACCTCGTGGCGCGTCGGATAATGCAGGTTATTGGCTATAACGCGAAACTGCTAGAAATGAACACCACCGGAGATCGCAAGAGTGACGAGGTGGCACCTATAAAGCGAGACAAGAAGGATTGGATTCGGGAGCTAGAAGATTCAATTTTGGAAGGTAGAGCTGATCTGGCTATTCATTCGGGCAAAGATGTTCCAGTCGATATTGATAAGGATACGATATTAATTCCAGTTCTAAGGAGGGAAAGCGCGTTTGACGTGTTTATTCCGCATCCGAGGGTTAGGGAGAGTGCTAGAGATGTTGAGGGGAAGTTTTTGGAGTGCTTGCCAGTTGGAGCAGTGATTGGAACGTCGAGTATTCGTCGCAAGAGCCAGTTGCTGCGGTATCGAAGCGATATTGAAGTAGTTGAGCATAGAGGAAATGTTCCTACTCGCTTAGAGAAATTGAAGGGAAGCAAGTGTTTGCATGGCATTGTCTTAGCGGAGGCGGGCATTAATAGACTTGGTCTATCTAGTGAAGTAGTTGAGCAAATTGCGCCCGAGGTTATGCTTCCAGCTATTAATCAAGGAATCTTGGTAGCTCAAGTGCGTAGTGGAAACACGTTCGTCGTAGACAGCATTAAGACATTGATTGATGCTGAGACGTTATGTGAGTGGGAGGCGGAGCGCGGGTGCATTGGTGTGTTGAATGCAGATTGCAATTCAGCCGTAGGTATCTATGCAAAGGCTTCTGAAGGCAGTGTTAGGGTAGTATGTAGAGTGCTTTCTCGTGATGGCAAGATTTGTGTTGAAAGAACGCTTGTGGGAGATAGAGCTAGTGCGTATTTGCTGGGAGTCCAGCTCGGAAGGGAAATCTTAGCAAGTGGCGGTAGGGAGCTCCTTGTTTAGGAATTACTTTTTATTTGGCCTAGCAGGGGCGCTTATTGGGTCCGCTTTTTTGTTCCCTCAGACATTTGCCAGCGTAATTTTGGGCTGGCTTGGAGCGTTGTTTCTTTGCCATGCCGTAAATACTTCGCGGCGCGTAATGGTAGGATTGTTTTTTAGTGGGCTCGTTTTAAGCGTCATTGGTTTTTATTGGCTCGTAGAGACGGTGCATTTTTTTGGAGGCTTCAATTACCCTTTAGCCGCCATAATCTTTTCATTATTTTGTTGGTATTCAGCTCTACAGTTTGTACTTTGTGGTGTAATTAGCAGATTCATTGGCGGTGGCGGTTACGGAGGGTTTCCCTGTTTTGCCTTGTCTTGGTTAATAGTAGAGAGCTTTATGCCTAGGATTTTTCCCTGGGCGATTGCGCATACGCAGATAACTTGGGTCTGGTTTTCTGGCCTAGCGGATATTTTCGGGGCGAATGTTTTAAGTTTCATTATGCTGTTGTGGGGTGAGGCGGTGTCGCTCTTGGTGTTGGGTAAGCCTAGAGCGAAGCGTTTTATTTCACTTCTTTTTGTGTTGTCAGCTTGTCTCTTATCAGTGGGCGCCTGGCGCAGTAATGCAGTTTTGGGAGCGTTAGAGAAGGCAGCATCGGTAAGAGTAGCTCTTGTTCAAGGGAATTTAGATGCAAAGCAAAAGGGCGATGTAAATTACTTAGAAAGCAATTTAGAACGGTATCGGGAGCTTTCGGCCACGGCTGTTGACGAAGGTGCTGAACTCGTGTTTTGGCCCGAATCTGTCGTCAATGCATGGGCCCCTGAAAATTTGACATCGGTCGTTAGCACCGAGAATGAACTTTTGCCGGATAAGCCTGTAAATCTTCTCTATGGAGGTTTGTCGTATGCAGAGAGATCGACTGCTGAAGTTCAAGCTATATTGGCGGCTGTCTATGGCGGAGTTAGCAGAGAGTATATTGAGCTTATACGGTTTGCCTACTACAACACTGCCTTTGGTGTCGACGAACGCGGCGATGTTGTAGGGAGATATCACAAGCGCGTATTGATGCCATTTGGTGAGTATATCCCATTTGCTCGGGAGTTCCCTTTTTTGCAGAGTCTTAGTCCGCAGACTGGCAACTTTGATAGTGGTAAATTAAGCGAGCCGATTTCTTTTAATTTGCGCCTAATGGGGGCGGAGGGAGTAGTAGAGGAGCAGCAAGTAAAAGTCATGCCGTTAATTTGCTATGAGGATTTGGTTTCTAGTCTTGCTAGAGAGGCAGTTCTTAAGGGTGCTAATATTCTAGTAAATCTTACAAATGATGCTTGGTATGGCAGGACGGCAGCGCCCTTTCAACACAACCTTTTAGCCGCCTGGCGAGCCATTGAGACAAGGAGATTTTTGCTTAGAGTAACCAACACTGGATATACGGCTGTTATCGATCCTTTGGGAAGGACTCAGGGAGATTTGGAGATTTTCAGCAATGATTATCTCATAGCAGACGTAAAGCCCCTCGCGGTTGAGACTATATATGCACGTTTAGGAGATCTAGCGCCTTTACTTATAATTGGCGCTGTGAGTGCTTTGTTGTGGGCCAGCCGAAAAGCTCGCCCATAAGACCTCAAACGGTCGATGGCACGTTTTTTATAAAGGAACGATACGAAATTGCCTCGCAGACGTGTTTTTCTTGGATTTCGGCGCAGTCGTCCAGATCGGCAATAGTCCTCGATACTTTTAATAACCTGGTGTAGCCGCGAGCGCTTAGTTGTAGGCGCCTAGCTGCTGATTCGACTACCTTGCTTACTGGTGATGAGCAGATACAAAAGCGCCGTATGTCACTCGTGGCCATTGTCCCGTTAAGAACCTTGTGAGATTGGTAGCGCGAGGATTGTACTTGTCGCACGCGACTAACACTGTCAATCATTTTGTCAGTTGGATCTGCCTCCTTATTGCCCGCTTGCATCTTGTCTACCGAAATTTGTGGAACCCAAATGTGCAGATCGATGCGATCCAATAATGGGGCAGATAGTTTTGCGTTGTATTTTTGCATTGTGGTCAAGCTGCAGGTGCAGTTCTGCTCGGTTGAACCTTTTTTGCCACAGGGGCATGGATTCATTGCTGCTATGAGTATAAAATCCGAAGGCAATGTGATGCGGTAATTAGCCCTACTAATAGTTATTTTTCTGTTTTCAAGGGGTTCGCGCAGCGACTCCAGTGCATTTCGATTAAATTCGGTTAGCTCGTCTAGAAAAAGCACTCCGCAATGGGCGAGCGATATTTCTCCCGGCACTGCATTGGAACCACCGCCAATGAGCCCCGCAGTGCTAGTGGTGTGATGGGGGTTGCGAAACGGGCGCGTAGTGATTAGTTCTTGAAAATCGCCTTGACCATTCGGAGACTCGGTGCTTCGCGAATGTATCTTCGTTATCTCAATCATTTCCTCGCGGTTAAGCTCGGGCAAAAGCGAGGAAGCTCGCTTTGCGAGCATGCTTTTTCCGACTCCTGGTGGGCCAACCATAAGCAAATTATGCCCCCCAGCAGTGGCGATTTCTAAAGCGCGCTTGGCGTTATGTTGGCCGACAACATCGCCAAAACAATAGCGCCGTCCGTTTGTTGGGCTCTTCGTGGTCGGAAGGGATCTCTCTATATCGAGATTCCCATTTAAGAATTCAACAGCATGAACTAGGGACTTAATGGCAAAAACTGGAATCGTCTCAACCACAGCCGCAGTGGCAGCATTTGCCTCCGGGAGTAACACTGCTGAAAAACCATTGCTGGCGGCATACGACGCCACGGCCAATGCTCCGGGGACGCCTTTTACACGCCCATCTAGTGCAAGCTCGCCCAATATTAGATATTTGTTTGCTGGAGAGTGAGAGATCTTTCCATCTGCCGCGAGGACGGAGAGTGCAATGGTTAAATCAAAACCAGCCCCGTATTTTGGCAATGATGCCGGCGCTAGACTCACTATGACTTCGTGCATGGGGAAGGAGAAACCGCTATTTTCAACGGCACAGCGTACCCTATCTTTGGATTCGCGCAATGCATTATCAGGTAGCCCTACCAGGGAAAACCGCCGCAAAGAACAAAGAATTTGTGCTTCCACCGATACGCCAAGTGCCTCGACTCCTACGATGGTTGCTCCATAAAGTGTTGTGGCCATAAGT
>JADLFC010000020.1 GCA_020845775.1 Deltaproteobacteria bacterium | reverse complement strand
CCAGCATGGCAGCAGGTGCCGATACGGACAAAGGCACAGAAGACCGCAGGGCTTAGCGGCGGAGAGGGGATGCAGGAGATTTTTAGCATGGCTTATGCGCCATCTAGTCCGGATATTGTCTATGTGCTGGCGGATGTAAACGGCCCATGGAAGAGCACAGATGGTGGAACTACTTGGACCCCTAAGTTTAGAAATTTTAGTGCGAGCGGAGGGAGTTCCATTGCTGTTCATCCCAGTAACCCAAATATAGTTTTTGCTTCGGGAAATGCCATGTTGCCTGACACTAGCGAAGATACATCTGATAATAGAATGGGCATATATAGGAGCACTGATGGGGGAGAGAACTGGCAGTTAGTTCGAGTTACAAAATATACCATTCCGAGGCCGGATGGCCGCAAGGCCGGCTACCTCGTTGCTTTTACTAGCGGTGGCAATACTATTTATGCTGGCACAGAGACAGAGGGGCTTTTAAAGTCGACGGATGGTGGAACTACCTGGGTGAAAGTTGCTAAGTCTGGTGGGGGCACGATATTAAGCGACGCCTGGATTTACGATGTAAAGGTTCATCCTTCGAATAATTCTATTTTGTTTGTCTGCACGAATATTGGATTCTTTAAAATCACTGATAGCGGCAGCTCGGCAACACAAGTAAAAATTACTGTGCTAAATAACAAGATTCCATTCGCTGCTCTCATCCATCCTAGCAACGGCAATATCATTTATTTAAACCTCGTCTATGACGGCATATACAAGACCACCGATGGTGGCACGAGCTGGACTGTAAAAAATAACGGATTAATGATTGACGGGTCTAATCAGATTACCGGTTTTACTATCAGCAAAGCCGATCCAATGTACTTATATCTTCAGAGTTATCAATTTGATTGGCCGAGACTGTTTTATTCTCGTAATGGAGGGGATAGCTGGGTTAAGCCTAGTTCGACCGATGAGCAAAATGCAGACGGCTGGGTAGGTAACTCTGCAGAAGCTGGAGATGGTAACACGGGACCAGATGCGGGGAATTATTACGGCGGCCCCATAATCGCACACCCTACGAATAGGGACATTGCCCTTACTAATGGCACTAGCAACAAGATTAAACGCACCGTTGATGGAGGAGTTAATTGGAGATATGCGGGAAGTGGTTATACCGGAGGTAGAGTGGTTGATATTAAGTGGGATAAACTCAGTGCCAACAACTTCGTTATGTTTTTGTTCGACTATGGCCCGTACGTGACAACTAACGGCGGCGATACGTTTAGTTACATGAGAGCTCCGCGATATAACGGCCAGAGAACCACTAATGCCGGAGCCGTTGATCCAAATAATTTTAATCGCGTAATTACAGCTATTGGGGATTGGAATATTTCTAAGGTAGTAATTACTAGGAATGGCGGTTTGTCGTGGACATTTGTAGATGGCACTGAGGGTGGTTTGCCCGCTTTTGCCGCCTTTCATCCAACGAACCCTGATGTCGCTTATACTGGCCGGTTTAAGTTTACTAATTTTAGCAGTAGCGATCCGAATTCGCAGAACAGTTTTTCTAAATTAGATCGTCCCGTAACTGCAATGTTTCCGGGCAACGGAAACATCGTTTATTCGCACTTATTCGCAGATGGTGTGACTAAAATTTATAAATCTACAGATGGTGGTTTAAACTGGACAACGCCCTATCCGAACATTCCAACATTTGCCTATCAAATTGCCATTGATCCAGCTAACGCCGATAAGATTTATGTTGCGGCTAGATACAAGGGACTATACGTAATTAATGGCACTAGCCTGTCGTTGAAGAACGCCGATAATGGGCTTAAATACGATCAATTTGGCTCGCTGCATTCACAGTATGTAGCTATCGATCCCAGGACTCCTAGCACTCTTTATCTAGGTATGTGGGCCGAGTTTAGTGGCCCATCCAACGGCATTTTTCGCTCTACCGACGGCGGAAACACCTGGACAAACATCAGCGGCAATATCGGTCCATATTTTTCTCCCTACGGCATATTTGTGAGCCCCTTTGATTCCTCTGTCTATGTGGGTTCATCGCATGGAACGTGGAAGCTTTCTTCCGGGGGTAGCAACAATACTGCTCCTGCTGCACCTAGTGGATTGAGGATTATTCAAGACTTTACAAAATATTAAACCGCTCTTGCAAAAGAGCACAAAACTTACCCCTTAACCTCCAGCCCTGGCTTCCTACAACCGCCTTTAAGCGTAATATTAATTGGCGTAGGTTGGTAGTTAGCTCGTGCTATTAACTTAAATGTTTCCTCCGTTAACGCACCTCTAGTTATTGATATGCGCACGGGTCCGCCGTTCTCGTCTTTAATCGACCCCTTTATCCTGCACTTGTTATCAAATGGCTTTCCTGGTTTTCTTACTTCTTTATAGTTCCAGCGAATGAATAAATTGCGCTTCTTTGAGTTTGCCTCAGGCTCCTCAATACTTTCATCCTTAGCACCACGAGCTTTTCCGCCTAACCCTTCGTCAAGCCTAGCGCGCATTTTAACTTCCGTCGATCCGGCACCTAACCCCATAAAAGCTTCTGGCGATAACTGATTAAATGGAACCGACACCAAAGACGACGCTCTAACGCAATTAGTTAAGTTCGACTGCACTGGAGCATTTGTGTATATAGTGACACCGCGATGAGCGCTATTCACGCACTCCCAAATTTCCGCACGCACCTCACTCGCTAAAAACACTGAGACTAAAGCAACAATCACTACGAACATACAACTCTTAACCAATACAACTCGAATCGACACGCCCCTAATTTTTAGTAATTACCTCCTGCCCATTCATGTACGGACGCAAGGCTTGGGGAATTACTACCGAACCGTCTTCTTGCTGATAATTTTCTAAAATAGCCACAACTGTCCGACCAACTGCCAACCCCGACCCATTTAACATGTGCACGAATTTTGGCTTCTCTCCAGCAGCCGCGCGATAGCGCGTCTTAGTGCGCCTGGCCTGATAGTCCGTAGTATTAGAACAACTGCTAATTTCGCGATAACACCCAAGCCCTGGCAGCCATACCTCTAGGTCATATGTCTTTGCAGCTGCTAGTCCCATATCTCCCGATGAGAGGGTTATTCTGCGATATGCTAGGCCTAACTCTTCGAGAATGGATTCTGCATCAGCAGTTAGCATCTCGAGCTCCTCAAAGGAAGTTTCCTGAGACGTAATCTTTACTAACTCAACCTTATTAAACTGATGCAGGCGAATTAATCCCCGCACATCCTTGCCATGAGACCCCGCCTCTGCCCGAAAACAAGGAGTATAGGCAGTGTAGTACAGCGGTAGATCTTCGGCATTTAGTATTTCATCCGCATGCAAATTGCAAAGCGATACTTCCGAGGTCGGTATCAAATAAAACTGTGGTTCAGCACCAGCTGTTTTAAATAAATCCGCCTCGAATTTGGGAAGCTGACCAGAACCAAAAAGTGCTTCGGCACGCACGAGAATTGGCACGAGCATTTCCTGATACCCGCGCTTAGCATGCCGCTCTAACATAAAATTAATTAGCGCTCTTTCTAACCTAGCGCCATCACCTCGATAAACCGCAAAACGAGATCCCGAAATTTTCGCCGCCCGAGGAAAATCCAATATATTCAGCGCTTCTCCAACATCCCAATGCGCGCTAGGCGTAAATGAGAAAACGGGCTTCTCCCCCCAATATTTCTCTACTCGGTTTTGCTCCTCCCCAGCCCCAATGGGAACACTGCTATCGGGAATATTGGCAATCCTATGATGAATACTAGCGAGTTTTTGTTCGATTACTTCTAAATCTTCGGCAAGCTGGCTCTCGAGATCGCCCTGTCGTTTTAAATCCTCTAGCAAAGTCGACACATCTGCCCCTTCCTTTTTTGCCTGCGCTATGCGTGGCCCGAGGCGATTTTTGTTAGCCCTAATTTCTTCTATCTTTAGCAGCGCTTCGCGACGCTGCTCGTCTAATTCTGGGTACAAATCAATGCTTTCGGGCAAACCCCTTGTAGCTAAGAGCCTCTTCACATTGTTAAAATCTTCTCGAAGTAATCTAGGATCTATCATGATTATCTCTCCTGCTCACAAATCTACAGCAACGCGCCGACAAAACTACACAGCCCCTTTAATGTGCATGACTTTCTCAACTCTCAAATCTACCTGCCGCAACAACACTCCTACGACATCTATGCGCACCGGCGGGCGTGGTTTTTTCTTATAAAAAATTAACAAATACACTTGAACAAGTGCACGTAATTTCTTTTTTTTCTTATCATGTATGTTTTCAAAAATACATTTACTAGCTACTAAATTTGCAATTCGGCTCTTAACCTCTACAAAAACGAGTTCATTTTTGTCGGCTAATATTAAATCTACCTCTCCAACTCTACACCGCCAGTTCCTAAAAACTTCGCGCATCCCGGTAGATTTCAGATAAACCAAAGCATAACCCTCACCAAGCTTAGCGATTGCTGCACGCGAATCATGGAGATTTGCGTTATTCTCGACAAAATCTCGATAAATACTCTCGTACTCCTGCAAATGTAGATCTATGCGGTCGCGCTGGCCCATGCTCGGCAATCTGCTGCAAATGAGCTTTCGTAGGGTAGCCTTTGTGTTTCGCAAATCCATACTGAGGATAATAAGTATCTAATTGCTCCATAAGGCGATCCCTACTTACCTTCGCAAGAATAGATGCAGCAGAAATTGCCAGTATTTTTTCATCGCCTTTTATTATCGTCTTCTGCGAAAGATTTGTGTCAATTGATGTATCTCCATCAACTAATAACTGAAGACTAAATTTTTTTGACTTAGTTTTGCTGCTAATCTCTAAAGAATTACGTACTTTTTCCGCTGCTAGCGCCATGGCTAAACGAGTAGCTTCTCTAATATTGAGCTTTTCAATACGCCTTGGTCCAATAGACACAACTGCATAGGCCAGCGAAACCTTTATTATCTCTAAATAAAGCCTATCGCGAACAGGGCTACTAAGTTTTTTTGAATCTCGAAACTCAGAATTTGAGTAACCTGATGGGAGAACCACACAGGCAGCCGTAACTGGGCCGGCCAAAGGCCCTCTTCCAGCTTCATCTATTCCAGCTACGTAATGATTCACGCGAGGCTCCTATAGCGATCATAAGGAATGTGTGATATCGAAAACATCTTTAGAGTTGTTAAGTTTTACAGCTCTTCCAAAAATATCGAAAAACAATTCTTACATTTTCAAGGTATTTTGCAACTATGAGCAGCCTTTCACTCGAGCAAGTTCGGAACATTGCAGACCTAGCGATGCTAGAGCTCTCAGAAGATGAGCTACTAAAAATCCAAAAGGAACTCAATGACATTTTCTCATACGTGGACAAACTATCCGCCGTTCCAACGCGAGGCGTCGTGCCGACTAGCCATGTTCATGGCGTCACGAATGCGTTTAGAAATGACGTAGTTAAGGAGTCCTTAGATATTGAAAAAGTCGCACAAAACGCACCTGCATTCGACAAACAGGGATTTGAAGTTCCAAAAATATTATAATTAGCAACATGAACGAACTTGAACTTATACGACTTTCTGCCACCGAAATGCGAAGAGGTCTGTTAGCTGGCGAGTTTTCTGCTGTTCAGCTTACCAAGGCACATCTCGCACAGATAATGTCTACTAACGAGCGGTTTAATCACTTTATAACTATCTGCGAAGATGTGGCCCTCAATGCGGCTAACTCGGCTGACAAAATCATTGCTCAAAAGAAGCAAAACTCACCTGCGCTTACTGGCATACCGGTAGCAATTAAGGACATGCTAGTTACAGAAGGGATAGAGACAACCTGCGCCTCTAAAATGCTAAAAGGTTTTATCCCGCCGTACGACTGCACAGCAGTGGCGAAACTAAGAAGCCGCGGAGCGGTCATCCTAGGCAAAACCAATTTGGATGAGTTTGCCATGGGGGCCTCTAATGAAAACTCCGCATTTGGACCTGTGCGTAACCCCTGGGACGAAGAGCGCGTTTCAGGTGGTTCTAGCGGTGGCTCCGCCGTTTCGGTTGCCTTAGGCTCAGCACCTCTAGCACTTGGCACCGACACCGGCGGTTCCATTCGACAACCAGCAGCATTTACTGGAATTTTAGGTCTTAGGCCCACATATGGGCGAGTAAGTCGTTATGGTTGCGTCGCCTTTGCTTCTTCGCTCGATCAAATTGGCGCGTTTGCTAGAACAATTGAAGATTTAGCGCTTATAATGGAGGCAATTTCTGGACACGACGAAAGCGATTCTACTTCGATGAAAGTCGATGTTCCAAATTACGTTGCCAATCTTCAAGCTAGTAAAGATCAAGGGCTTAAAGGTCTTCGCGTCGGGGTGCCTAAGGAATATTTTATCAGCGGAACGCAAAGCGAAGTTAACGAGGCAGTCCAAGCAGGTTTAAGAATACTCGCGAAACTTGGAGCCGAGCTCGTCGACATCTCGCTTCCAAACACCGAACTTGCCGTCCCAGTTTATTACATAATTAACCCTGCCGAGGCTTCGTCCAATTTAGCTCGTTACGACGGCGTTCGTTATGGCCACAGAACAAAGAGCTGTGGCTCTTTAGCAGACATGTACAAGAAAACTCGCCAAGAGGGATTCGGCCCAGAAGTTAAGCGGCGCATAATGATAGGAACGTACGTGCTATCGGCTGGCTACTACGACGCCTATTATTTGCAGGCGCAAAAGGCGCGAACCCTTATAATTAACGATTTTAAGGCGGCGTTTGCCAATGACTGCGATATTATCGCAACTCCAACGGCTCCCACAACGGCTTTTAAAATTGCCGAAAAATGCACTTCGCCGTTGCAGATGTATTTGGCCGATATTTTTACTTGCCCCGTAAACTTAGCTGGGCTCTGCGGTTTGTCCCTGCCATGTGGACTAGACAACAACGAGTTGCCAATTGGGCTCCAACTAATTGGAGCGCCTTTTCAAGAGTCCAAACTGATGTGCGTGGCACAAGAACTACAGAGAGAACTAGCCTTCGATACTAGCAAGAGGATTCGTTCAAGAATATGACGCAAGAAATAGAAGCAGTAATAGGTCTAGAAGTTCACGCTCAGTTGTCGACTGATAGTAAGATTTTTGCAACCTCATCTACAGTTGTCGGTTGCCCGCCCAATACGCTAACAGATCCTCTGACTTTGGCGCTGCCTGGCTCATTGCCGGTTTTAAATAAACTCGCGGTTGAATTTGCTGTAAAACTTGGGCTTGCAACTGGTTGTGGCATTGCTAGAGAAAGCATCTTTGCAAGAAAGCACTACATGTATCCAGACCTTCCTAAAGGCTATCAAATTTCTCAATACGAAAAGCCAGTTTGCAAATCCGGGCACCTAGAAATTAGGATTAACGGCAATTTGCGCACTGTCGGCATTACGCGCATTCACTTGGAAGAAGATGCCGGAAAGAACGTGCATCACGCAAACCGCCCGTACTCTAGCGTTGATCTGAATCGCGCAGGCGTAGCTCTGGTGGAAATTGTATCAGAACCAGACCTGCGAAGCCCAGAAGAAGCCGGCGCCTACATGCGTCAAATTAGGCAGATTCTTCGGTATTTAGACATCTCCGATGGCAACATGGAGGAAGGTAGCCTTAGATGCGACGCTAACGTTTCTGTGCGAGCAAAAGGCGAAACCAAACTTGGAGAAAAAGTCGAAATAAAAAACCTAAACTCCTTTAAGTTCGTAGAAAGTGCTCTGGCCTACGAAATTGAGCGCCAGACAGCTCTGCTAAGAGAGGGCAAACAGGCTAGACAAGAAACTAGATTATGGGATGAAGCAAAGGGCGAAACTCGCGTAATGAGAACTAAGGAGCACGCTCAAGATTACCGTTACTTTCCAGATCCAGATTTGCTACCCCTAGTTATCGACAATGACTGGATTGAAAAAATTCGCGCTACTTTGCCAGAACTCCCAGTTGCAGTTTACAAGCGCTTTCTAAAAATGTACCGCCTCGATGAGTACACCGCCGAAGTGCTTACCCAAGAGCGCTTCGTAGCTCAATATTACGACCAGGCGGTATCAGCACATAATAACCCAATAGGTATTGCCAATTGGATTTCATCCGAACTCTTTGGCCTTTTAAACAAAGAAACTATCTCCATTGAAAAATGTCCAGTTAGTCCAGAAAATTTAGCAGCTCTGGTGCAACTCATCGACAGCGACGTGATCTCCGGAAAAATTGCTAAAACCGTTTTCGCCGAAATGTTTTCAACAAGCGCTACGCCTATGAGCATTGTTGAAAGTCGAGGGCTAAAGCAAGTTAGCAACCCAGAATTGATTCAAAAAGCCATCGACGAGGTGATAGCCAGCAATCCTGAACAGGTAAGCGAATACCGATCCGGAAAAACAAAATTGTTTGGTTTTTTCGTGGGTCAATTGATGAAAATAACGCAAGGCAAGGCAAATCCTCAATTATTAAATGATTTGCTAAAAATCAGCCTAGAGAACAAGAAGGATTAATCTGTCTCTTTCTCACTCTTCGCTTTCTTGCAGAAGCCAGTCACTTTTTGCGCTATGAGGTTTTGGTATTACTCTTATATTCAACTCGCCCTTGAGGCTTTCGATTAGTTCATATACCTTATTTGCAGTACATGAGAGGGCAAGGATAACTATCTCGCCGAGAGAAGAGTCCAAAGTTCTAACAACGCCCAAATCGCAGTAGCTCTCTAGGACGAATTTTATATATGCTATATCCTGCTTTGGTAGCTTGATATAGATGGGAACTAATTTTTCTTGGTAGGCGTGCATAAAGTGTTAATTCAATGTTGCAATTTATAAGAAAAAACAAAAATAAACTAGTGGGATGGGTAGCAGTAGGCGTTTGTGCTTCGTTGATGCTTGGCTTTGGCTTGGGCTCTTTTTTCGATTCGCCAGTCTCGGCGGCTATTGCTAAAGTTAATGACAAGGAAATCTCCTATGGTGAATTTAGTAAGGAAAGCCAAAATTTATCGGCCAGGTTTCGCCAACAATTTGGTGACAATTACGAACTTATAAAAAATCAGTTAAGGCTGCCGCAGCTCGCCATAGATAGTCTCACCACTCGATTACTAATAGACGACTTTACAAAAGAACTCGGCCTTAGCGTATCTCTAATGCAAATAGAAAATAAAATTCGCTCGCTCCCAATCTTTGGAGGAAAGTTCAACAAAGAGACATATAGGCTTTATCTAAAGACTTTAGGGATAAACGGTTCGCAACTGGAAGATATGGTTAAAAAGGATTTACTAGAGGAGCAATTAAAATCAATCCTTAACGATTTAAGTGTATTAACCGATGACGAAATAAGAGCAGTTTACATGCGAAACAATGCAAAAACTAAGTTTCGCTATATCGCGGTTGAATCAAAGGATTTTGAAAGCCAGGTCGACACCAACGACGTTAAGGCATTGGAGGATTATTTGGAGAAGAATTCCGAAGGCTACCGAAAACCAGAACAGTTTAAGTTTAGTTATATAAGTTTTCCTCCAGAAGCGTATTTGAACGAGGTCGAAGTTACAGAGGAAGACATTAGCGAGTATTACAAAGAGCATAGCACGGAGTTTTTTGAGCCGCGAAAAGTTCACCTAAAACAAATTGTTATACCTATTAGGGCAAAAACTAATCTCATGGAGCTAATGAATGCGGGTTCAAAGCCCGATATGAACGAGGCTCAAATGAGTGAGAATCCGGAAGACGTCAAGGCGGATGCTAAGAAAAGAGCGGCGGCGATTATCGAGAGACTAAAGAAAGGTGAAAGTTTTAGCGCCGTAGCGAGTGAATTAACCAATGGCGACGAGAACAGCGGTAAGGGTAGCGATTTGGGTTGGCAAGAACTCGACGATCTCCAGGCATCAATTCGCGAAGCCGCGCTAAAGCTTACAGCAGGCACATACAGCGATGTAATCGAAACTCCCGACGGCCTCGTAATTATCTACCTCGAAGGTGAAAAGCCACGAACCGAAAAGACTCTAGAGCAGGTTAGGGATATTATCATTAGCGCTTTGCGTCAGGCTGAGGCACCAACATACGCAGAAATCGCCGCAGACGAGTTTCACTCCGAATGGACATCTGCTGATAAGTCGAAGGAAAACGAAACGACTTTAGAAGCATTTGCGAAGAGCAAGAATCTGGAGGTCAATTCGCCCGGTGGATTTGTAGGATCTGATTCAACGCAAACGTCACTTCCCGCAGGCTTGATGCAGGAAGTTATAAAGCTAGAGGACAAAGAAGAGTCCATGGTGAGAATCGATAACACCGCTTATTTCGTTAAGGTAGAAGAGATCAAGCAGTCTTACATACCTAAGTTAGAGGAAGTTAAGGAGAGAGTTGTTAAGGATTTCATGACGCATAAATCGCTTGAGCTTGCCGAAAAATTTGCCGGCGATTTAATCGGCGAACTTAGAGGCTTAGATGACAAGGAACCGCAGTCTAAGGACGCAAAGGAGGGCGAAACCGAATCAGAGCCTGCTCCTGTTGTCGCCGTTAAAACGCTAGGCGAGATTGCTAGTAGACACAATTTAAAACTAAGCGAATCTGAAGCTTTTAGCCGCATCGAGCAACCAAAGGATGTTTTCGCCCACGGCCCAATACACGAAATGGCGTTTCGTCTAACTGCAACTAAACCCATACACAACAAGCCTCTTAGAAAGAACGATGCTTATCACATTATTGAATTCGCGGAGAGATTGCCGATTGCTGCTGAAGATTTGGACAAAGAAAGGAGCACCATTATTGCGAACGAAAAGGCCGCTGCCATGAATAGGCTTTATGAGGGATTAATTAGCACTTTGCGCGCAGATGCAAGCATTTGGTTAAATCCAGAATATTCGTATCTGCTCAATGACGAGCCCGGGCAAAGATAAAATTGAGCAGAAACGTCCAAGCTAGGCAATGTTTGAGCTTCATCTTTGCGTAGAACGGCGCAGGCGTTTTTTACAGGCCGCAAGAGATGTTTCTATTGAGGCCAAATTTTTCAAGCGTTCTAGCGCGAAGGAAGTTGGTTGCGATTTTCCTTTTTTTGGCACATTGCTCAAATCGCTTATAGAAATAATTCCATTTCGAGATACTGGCGAGAGGGGCGCAGGCGAAGTGGTGAACTTCAGAGGCAGGCCACCTGAAACTTTTCCGCTGTCGCTTGGCGAAAAAAGGCACTTTCACTTTACCAACGACATTGCTAAAGAGGAGTTATGTTTTGTTAGTGGCGTGATCTTTCATTTGCCAACATCCCTTTCAGATTGGCCTAAAGCGAACTCATCTGGGAACAAGGGCGAGAGAGAACAACCGCGAGATTGCGAAAACCTACCCGCGCTGCCGTTTGAGTTTAAGTTAAGCACCAAATTTGCCAGATTCGAAGGCGATAGACACATAGTCTATGAGTTAGTTCAGGAGTCAAGTGGCGCGTTAAAACAACTAATGCCTGAACTGTCATTGCAATTATTGCCTCAAATAATTCCCATGCGCATTGAAACTTTTCGGTTTGGCTTTGAATTATTTAGAAGCAAGCGCCGCATTTCGTCCCTCTTTAGCAATGCACCAGTTGCCGAGCAGCATTTCTTTTTAACCGCCAATTCTTTGGAACAGTTAGACATTTTAATAACTGAAGAAGACTTGGAGACTGGTCGTTCTATGCCAATGGAAGACATATCTATGATTAAGCACTTATCATTGGCGCTTGAACATGCAAATATATTTGAGGGTTTTGATGCTAGCATTCGATCTTTACTTGCTCAAAGCAACTCTTCTCGCTTAATATCTAAGAACAATTGAGGAAAGTGTCTCAGATACTCCTATAAAAAACCTTTCTCGGGAAAATTGCTTTATGATTTTACGAACCTTACTGTTAGTTCTGTTTTTGCTTACATCGCTTACGGCTTGCAATTCGTCCGTAGAAAAGGCGTTTGACATAGCTACAGATAACATAGATCGAAAGCCAATAAACCGAGACAAACTAGGAGTAAATGCATTCTTTAATGAACCTGGCTTTGGTTCGATTGACGCTCAATATGCAGAAATTAAAAATACTTTGGGAATTAATTTTATAAGAGTGTTGTTTGCTTGGGACAATAATGTTCAGCCGTCTCCTGGCGACAGTCCAAATTTCTCTTTTTTTGACGATATCATCGAATCAATTCCGCCCGGCGTTAGCGTTGTAGTCGTGCTGGCGCATACGCCTAGCTGGATGAGCAATTCGAGCAACTGGATCGAGGGGAATCCGAGAAAAACCTGGGTGGAGCGTTTTCTTCGCAAAGCAGTGAGTCGTTATGCTGGCACTCCTGGAGTTTTGGCTTGGGAGATTTGGAACGAGCCGGATTTAACCACGAGTGATTCTGACGCTGCGCTCGAGCTTGCTGAACCCGCAAACTATTTTGAGCTTTTATCTTTGGGTGCACACGTAGTTAGAACCACTGATCCTACGCGCATAGTCTTAAATGCCGCAACGTCTTCTATTAATCAAGACTATCCGGATATATTAAACTATAACAAAACTTTAGCTGCCTTAGGAGCAACTAGCATTGTCGATGCGTGGAACATTCACTATTACGGCAAGCAGTTTGAGCGCGTAGTGGATGGGAACGGCATTGCGCCATTCTTAAACAGCCTAGCAAAGCCTATCTGGGTTACCGAATCTGGCGCCCAAGGGCCGAACAATCAACTAGCTTACGTAGAAACTGCGTGGCCATTTCTCGAAGAAGAAATTCCCGGCATAGATTTATTTTTCTACTACAACTACGCCTCTACCGATCCTTTAGAACTAAACTATGGCCTAAGAAACAACGACAGCAGCTCTTTGGTTTCGGATTTATACGTCCATCTACGAGACGGCTAAAGTAGAAGAGAAAGCGCAAAAAAAACCTCATACCGGAACAGCGCCACAAAAAGCGCGCTGTTCCGGCAAAACACTGGCTGGCTATTTCCTCCGTATACACCAACCAGTTTTTGTTTTTACAAATTTACCAATGCCAATGCGTTCCGCACTAGCAAAATTTTCAAACCTCTTTAACAAAAAGAGGGAGAGGGAGACCTTCCCTCTTTTCGCTTTTTTTTCCATTTTAACGAACAGGAGTGTTCGTTTGTTAAAATGGAATAATTTTTCGCAAGATCCGACATCTCTGTCGAATCTTGTCCACCTGGATTCGCCCGGCCCAATAGCCCATACCGCTCCATTGGACCTTCCCACCGCCACCGCGCCGTTGGTGGCGTTTTCAACTTGGGAAAGCTTGTCAGCTCTCCCAATTTTTTCAAAAAAAACTTCGCCCCCGGCGTTTACCACCAGTGCTTCCATCTTCATT
>JADLFC010000019.1 GCA_020845775.1 Deltaproteobacteria bacterium | reverse complement strand
GCTTCACAGTTTGGCTTTACATTAGACTGCAGGGAAGGGCTATATCTGAGCATCCTCATGGCATAACCCGTGGGGGAAACCATGTTCACCACCACATCATCTTCCGAAGCTCGTAAATATTCCTGCTTAACTCTGTCCGGCAATCCACACTCCTGCGCAATAGTAAACCTAGTTGCTACTTGCACAGCACCAGCGCCAGACTCCAAATATTCGGCCGCATCGGTGCCGGTAAAAATTCCACCAGCCGGGACAACCGGAATGTCGAGCTTTTCAAGCTTTAAGAAACTTATAATCTCTTCGACTATGCTTTTTAAGTTGTACTTTTTCCAATTTAGATCAAATCCCAAATGGCCACCAGCCAGTGGACCTTCTACAACTATGTAATCAGGCAGGCGCTGAGCGCGCTTAGCACTGCGAAGGAAAATCTTTAAAGCCCTGGCCGACGACGCAATAATGCCCACAAAGACGTCTCGGAATCGCGGATGATCTTCCATTAGCTTTAGCGAGCCAGTATGTAGCCCAGCCGAAAGAGTTATGCCCTCTATCCCAGCATCCATGGCAGCACGCAGGCGAGCTCTAAGCGTATCTAGGGGATTTCCCATGGTGAGTTTTTCCATGATGTTGACGAATACCGCTCCTGGGCCACTCTTGTGCTCCATAGTAGCTCGAACGTGGTTAACAGTAGCCTCGTAAACATGTCGCGGATCCCATTTTACTTCGCCCTTGTCAGTCGACTCCGCATACATTGCAAACCGCTTCCTCTTACTGCTTTGAAACGTCGTCCGAAATGCCCTATCAGAAACGCAAGGCGACATGGCATCTGATATATGGCCAATCCCTCCCAAGTTCGCTATGGCTAAAGCTAGCTTTGAATTCGAAATGTCCACACCCATACCACCAACAATTATGGGCACAAATTCCCTGTCTTTTAGAAAAAACCTAAAGTCGTCAACAATCGACATATTTACTTACTTCTTTATCCCATTCTTTTGTGGCTGATGATAAGAGTTACACACTACTCGAAAGCAAAAGCCGTATTATACCGCAACAGATCCCTCCAAAGCTCACATAAACGGCTTAACGGAACACACTCATGGCAAAAGAGAAAATGCATTACCTCGTTAGGAACACTAAACATTACAAACACAAATCATACTCTATTTCTCTAATTTAGAGAATAGCCACACACTTAAAATAGAAGACTGTTTTAGTGCGTCTTCTTGACTAAGCTGCGATATGTGAAATTTAATTTTTTTCGCGAAGCATATCGCTAGCTCTTACTTCTCCCTTCGGTAAGCCAACTAAGAGCAGCCCACCTACTACAGCAATTAATATGACCTTTGCCCGCAAAACTATTCCGACACCTAAGCCTTGAGGCTTGGTAGCTCCAACCTTCTCCAAAAAAAACAAAAAAGCCCCCTCTTGCACCCCCAAAGCATTTGGCGTAAGTGGCACAAGCGACACGAGAAGCACTAGAGGGACTATTACAAAAATTCCTGCCAAATTAGGCTCCTTCCATCCAACTGCCAAAGCTGCCACATAAGTATTGACCACCGTCATTAGGTGAAAAGCAAAAGAAAGCAACATGGCTTTTGCCAGTAAAACCCTGCTCCCCCTCGCAACTGCCATGGCCTGAGAAAGCTTTAAAAACAAAGAATCCAATCTTGCAGCTAGCCGAGAAAAGCCAAAACTCCTCAAAACAGATAGCGATATATCAAAGCAAAAATTGCTAATCCTCAAAGAAAATACCATTAAGGCAAGCATCAGCGTTAGCACTCCGACAATGATAACTGCTATCTCAATTCCAGCCGTTGCCTGAGAGCCTAGAACGACAAATACCAAACCCAAACAAGACATGGCAAGCACGCCCGTAAATCTCTCTAAAAAGGTCGAAACGAATGCATCTTTCTGGCTCTCCAAGTACTTGCCCAGCTGATAACTCCGCGCAACATCTCCACCGATACACGAAGGAGCAAAGGTGTTAAAAAAATACGACGTAGTATATAGCTTCATAAGGTGCAGAATCGAGACATCGCGCGCATGAGCTCTAATAAACAACCGCCACTTTAAACAACTTATCCAAATCATAACCACAGCAATTAAGATGAGATAAAACACGTAAACGCAATCTATCTCAGCTAACGCACCTAAAAGCTCGCTAGCGCCAACAAAATAAAATAGCGCAAATACTATTGCGACAGCGCCAGCACATTTAATCAACATCCAACTACTCTTTGACACCGACTGCTTCCTTACTTAGTTAATGGGGAGCGCACGTAGACCATAGAACACATAACGGCTCCAGACACTTCTGCCAATACCATAAAAACAAAAGGGTAGGAATCATAACAGATTGCCACTGTTGTCGTTTTAAGGTTATATCGATACTTGCCTTGTCTAAAAGTAAAACAAATAGCGGCACCCAAAATGCATCAACGGCAAATAGAAAATGTTTTGCTAATATTTGCACGATATCCACAGGCTGGCAAAACAAAGACGCGTTTAATACCTGCCTACGGCCCAGAGGGCGCGGCAACAATCTACGCTGACATGTTATCGCAGATCCTCGATCTTGTGCGGCCGACTATTAGGGATGACTTTAAAGCAGTAATCCTAGTCGAACCACCGGATTGCTTAAATGCCATGCAGGAGCTAGCGGGTTTCGATTTTGAATATGCTACACAAACTACTGGCAGTTTGGGCGATAGATTAAATAGCGCATTCGCAGAGGCGTTTAAAAATGGTGCAAAAAAAGTGCTGGCAATAGGCACTGATTGCGTAGAAATTACCACGGATATTATTGCACAGGCAGTAAATGCTCTTAAGTCGCACGACGCCGTCATAGGCCCGGCAAGCGATGGTGGATACTATCTAATAGGACTAGGCACCTTTCTAGCAGGCTTATTTGCCGAAATTTCCTGGAGCACCGAGCATACGCTTGCACAGACCATGGAACGATTGCGCTCATACCAATTCAGCATTTTTTTATTGCCAGAGCTTTCTGACATCGATACGCCAGAAGATGTTAAGCGTTCAATGCTTAAGCAGATTGCAAAACGCGTAGTCGAACTTAAACTAGAGGCCCCTACCGTCCTATTTCTTGAGCTTCACAAGCCTATCAGCTCCGTGATATATAATGCCTCGCTCTTTGTGGAACCTCTTGCTAAACTCGTCATAGGTAAACATAGAGTTAAGCACTTACAAGCAATATTTGCGGAGCGAGAGAACGTAGAAGAGTTGATTTCATTTATTCATTCATATTCAAAAAGAGCGACTAGCTAGACAAAATGGAACACGCCAATCCTTTTTCCGTAATTCTACTTTTATTGCTCGGGGGCATGGTCATTTTTTTTATCGGTCGCGCCAAAAACGGTCGAGAAATTGCCATAAGGCGAATTGCAGGCATCGACGCCATAGACGAGGCAATTGGAAGAGCAGTTGAACTCGGTCGGCCTATTTCATTTACCTCAGGTCTTACCGGCGTAAACTCCTTGCTCTACGCCTGCCTCGGCGTATTGCGCTACATAGCTCGCAAAGCAGCGCGCCTAAATTCGCGCCTATTCGTTCCATGTAGTGATGCGGAGGCTTTGGTGCTCACTGACGCGACCTTGCAAAATGCCTATCGCACAGAAAAAAAATTTTCTAATTACGAGCCCTCGCGTTTGCGTTTTTTGTCCGACGAGCAATTCGCATTTTCGTCCGGATATATGGGACTAGTTCATAGAGAAAATGTCGGCAGTGCGTTTCTAATAGGGCGCTTTGCGGCAGAATCGCTGATACTAGCCGAAGCCGGATTGCAAATTGGCGCGGTTCAGGTCGCAGCAACAACGTCACCAGAACAGGTTCCATTTTTCATCACTGCCTGCGATTATACACTAATCGGAGAAGAGCTCTATGCTGCCGGAGCCTATCTATCGAGAGATCCCGTTCAAACTGGGAGCCTCAAGGCCCAAGATTACGGCAAGGCATTGTTTTTGGCACTAATTGTCCTTGGCACTATTCAAGCAACTTATTATTCGATTTCGGAACACGATTCTCCAATACCCTTAAAATCGTGGATGCAGGCCTCGTGGGAGGAAATTGGCTCGGGTTGCAATAGCGCATGGTGCGCTAGTTTGTTCGGCAAAAAAATTTAGACAGATAACACATGCTGAGACATTACAAACAAGCAATTATCGCTGCCGTGACATTTATAGGAGGGCTTTACTATTTTCTCGAGTTCATGCTGCCAGAGTCACTTTTGGAAGCATTGGTTGGACAAAATTATCTAGATATTCACCAACATATAAGTCGAGGAACAATTTTCGTAGGCACAATGGCAATAGGCCTTGGAATCATTAATCTGTTTAGGGTCCACGGGAAGGCCATTATTAAGAAAAAAAAGGGCTGGATCAACTCTCTTGCTCTCGTAGTAGGAATATTTGCGACTCTATTTGTTGAGTATTGCGATTTTCGAAATGCTGAACGACAAGTGGAAGATTGGAAACAGATAGCCGATTTGGGAACTTTTGCGAGCAAGATACTTGAGGATCATAAAAGCAATTCCGGAGATGCTGCAAGAAGAACTGAGTTTCTCAGCAAGAGATTAGAATCTGTGCGCGAAAAAGCGCAATCCAGCGACACATTTCTAAACTCGAATGCCGCCTATTTAGATAGAGATACAGCCAATGAATTTAGAGAACAACTAGTAATATCCGCAACTCTCGCTGACAGCTTATATCAGAAATATTTAGATCGAAGCGACCTAGAAAAGCTCGATACAGCTACTAACGAGCTCAGCACACAGCTCAAAAAAACAGCCTCACTTGCAAGGGACATCGCTGACGCCAATTATCAAGCGACTGCCGCAAAACAAGCTTCGACATTTATCCATGAGGCTTTCTTTGTTCCGCTAGGCTCAGCTATGTTTTCGCTTCTAGCCTTTTACGTGGCTACAGCCGCGTATCGAACATTTAGAGTGCGCTCACTCGAAGCATTTCTAATGATGACAGCGGCGATAATAGTCATGTTGGGACAAATCCCCCATGGACCTTTATATGTCTCTACCAACTTGCCAGGTATCCGATTATGGCTTCTCGAAAATATTAGCACGCCGGCATTTCGCGCAGTTGTTTTTGGTTCGGCCGTGGCTGGATTAGCCATGGCTATTAGAATGTGGTTATCGCTAGAACGAAGTCCTTTAGCAACCGACGAGCTCCCAACCATTAACCAAAAAGGAGCATGATTTAACTTGAAGGTCATAATCGGATTTCTCACATTTCTAAATGACATAGACCGCCGGATAATTTATTTGTTTGTAGCAATATCATTGGCAATTCCCCTCGTTCTAAACGTCGAGCTACCACCAGCCGAAATGATGACCGCCGAAGCCTTTTATGGAGAAGTGGAAAGGCTGCCTATAGAGAAGGGAAAAGTGGTTTTAATTGCTGTCGACTGGGGTCCAAATACTCTAGCCGAAAACAAAGGACAATTTGAAGTAGCAATTGAACACCTGATGCGAAGACGCATAGCTTTTGCGCTCATTACGACCTATCCACTAGCGGAGCCGTTTATGAAAAGTGTTCCATTAGATGTTGCAAAAAGGCTTACTAGAGAAATACCTAACGAGCATTGGGCATACGGGCGCGATTGGGTAAATTTAGGTTATAGGCCAGGTGGTGGATTAATGATTCAAAGTCTGGCAAAAGCTGACAATCTCCATGCTCACCTTATAGCAGATAGCCTTGGCACGCCGTTAGAGGATATCCCTGCCATGCAAGGAGTTAAGACTATCAAGGATATTACAATGCTAATGGAGTTTACTGGCCTAGCAGGTGCACTACAAAACTGGATACAATTTTTTCAAGCAAAAGAATATCGACCTCCTTTTGTCCATGGCTGCACTTCGATCACCATACCAGAAGGGCACTTATATTTTGCTTCTGGCCAACTCGTCGGCTTCTTTGAGGGAGTTGCCGGTGCCGCTTGGTACGATACATTACTTTCTCGAAATTACCCTAATCGCCTCAGCAGTTCCTCAATTCGATACAATACTGGCTTGGCATATGCACATTTAGTAGTAATTGCGTTTATTATTATTGGCAATGTCGGATTGATAGCCACTACTATGCAGGTTCACACTAAAAACCAGGGGCTAGAATGATGTCTGCACTATTTAGTTTGCACTGGTGGGAAGTTTTTTTGGGTGGGGTTTCGACGTTAGCAATCTACTCCTTCTTATATAGAGAAAACGCAGTTTACAGATTTTTTGAGCATTTGTTCATTGGCATAGCTACGGGCATTTCCATAATCATGGTCTTTCGCACTTTTCTGTGGCAGGAAATTTTTAAGCCACTACTAGGCATGGATAGAGTTATATTTCCCGACGGCACGTATAGCGAGCCATACAACAAGCTCTATTTGCTATATCTAGCACCAATGGCTCTTGGTCTGCTCTATTACTTCATTCTCACTAAACGCTACAGCTGGCTTGCGCAAATTGCCATCGGGTTTGGACTTGGGGTATCGGGCGGTTTAGCTTTTAAGGGGTTCATAAACGAAATGTATCCGCAGTTAACGAACTCCTTTCGCCCTCTATACATAAAGGATAACGTAGGTGCTTCCATAAGCAACATCGTATTTATATTTACCCTAACTACGGCTCTAAGCTATTTCTTTTTTACGTTTAAGCAACGGAAGGGAAGAATTGCCGAGCGTTCCGCCAAAGCGGGACGTTGGATGATGATGGGGTGTTTTGGCGCGTTTTTTGGCTCTACAATCATGGCGCGCATGGCATTATTAGTAGAGCGCTTAGATTTCCTAATAAATACCTGGGGCTGCAACATGCCTTGGTTAAAAGTCTGCGGCTAAGGCTAACAGAAGATGGAATTTAGCAAGTCCCAAAAATCCAAAAATGCGCTCGAGGTAGTATTAGCTACTGACTGCGGCTCGACTACCACAAAAGCTATCCTCTTTGAAAAAAAGAGCGATGGTTGGCACGCTACGTTTCGCGGCGAGGCGCCCACAACGGTTGAAAAGCCCTTAGCAGACGTAACCATTGGCGCAATTAATGCCTTTACCGAGGTCGAGGAGCTTTCAGGTCGCAAGATTTTAGATCCCAATCGAGCAGGCGACAGCAGTTCCGACTCTTCCACGGTTCCTTTTCTAAAGAGAACCAGCGACCTACAGGAGCAGGGAATTGATCTATACGTATCTACTAGTTCGGCAGGTGGGGGCTTGCAGATGATAGTAGCCGGCGTCGTATCGAGCATGACTACCGAATCTGCCGAACGTGCGGCTCTTGGAGCGGGGGCTATCGTCATGGATGCGATATCGGCCGATGATGGACGCGAGCCACACGAAAAAGTTCAAAAGATTCGGCATTTGCGTCCAGATATAATATTGATTGCTGGGGGCGTAGATGGCGGAACGATTGAACACCCTTTGGAGTTGGCTGAGATAATTTTGCAGGCCGATCCTCGACCGCGCTTCGGAGAGACGCTGACATTGCCAGTCATTTATGCGGCGAACAAGGATGGACGGGAAAGTGCTCGCGAGATATTGGGCAAGCGTTTTGATTTCGTAGCAGTAGATAATCTTCGCCCCACACTGGAGCAGGAGAACCTAGCTCCTGCTCGCGATGCCATTCACGAGCTTTTTTTAAACCACGTGATGAGCCATGCCCCCGGCTACAGCAAGCTGCTAAGCTGGTCGCCTGTGCCCATAATCCCAACTCCCGCTGCTGTGGGTCAAATGGTTTTTGATGCAGCAAAGCGTTCTAAACAGCACATTCTCGCGGTAGACATAGGCGGCGCGACTACAGATGTGTTTTCAGTATTTAGCGCTCGAGACGAAGATAGCACGCCTGTATTTAACCGGACAGTTAGTGCTAACTTGGGGATGAGCTATTCGGTGGCAAATGTTTTGCTTGAAAGCGGAGAAGAAAACGTCAAGCGCTGGCTTCCTTTTGAGCTCTCTAATAACGAAATTCGAGACCGCCTTCGCAATAAAATGATTAGGCCAACTACCATTCCACACACGCTGGAAGATCTCATTTTAGAGCAGGCTCTTTGTAGAGAAGCGTTGCGATTAGCGTTTCATCACCACAAAAGGCTTGCTGTTGGTCTTAAGGGCGTTCGCAAAACCCGTTCCATCGCCGACATGTTTTCTGCAAAAGATTTGCCGGGAGAGGGATTAGTGGACATGATGGATTTAGATTTAATAATTGGCTCTGGTGGCGTTTTAAGCCATGCCCCAGATCGCAAGAGTGCAGCATTAATGTTAATAGATGCTTATGAGCCAGTTGGAGTTACTAAGCTTGCGGTTGATTCCGTTTTTATGATGCCGCATTTAGGCGTATTGTCCACAGTTCACGCAGAGGCCGCAACCGAAGTTTTCTTAAGGGATTGCCTTATTCCTTTGGGAACAGTAATTGCGCCACTTGGCCAGCGGAAACCTGGGCAACCTCTAATTGAGGTTCATTTTTCCAATGGCGACAAAATGATCCTTCACCAAGACGAGCTGCTAACTTTCGAACTTGCTGCGAGCGAAGAGATGCAAGCAACTATCACCTGCCTTTCCCCGCATGTTCAAATTGCCCACGACGCGAAAACTATTAACACAACATTAACGGGCGGATGCGCTGGAATAATACTCGACGGTCGCGGCCGACCTCTTTCCCTTCCCACCCAAACCGAACCTTGCATCGAAAAGATTCAGAAATGGTACGACAGTTTTAATTTGGCTTTTTGCTAGCTGGCGGAGGTTCGAGACGGCGTTCTTTTCGTTTTATTTGTAACGTCGTTACATTGAATAGAATAGGATAGAAGAACCCCGAGTTTTTGAGCAGTTATACCATTTACAAAAAGGATTTTTGTAAATGGTATAAACAGCAAGTGCGTAAGCACTTGCCAATAAACAACAAATACCGTTTCCAAAAAGTAAAATATTTAACTTACTTTTTGGAAACG
>JADLFC010000018.1 GCA_020845775.1 Deltaproteobacteria bacterium | reverse complement strand
TTGGAACTAATGCGATTATTCCGGGTCCTACCAATCTTGAGACACTGTTAAACAATCCAGGTGAGCGAGAGGCTATTGCTTCTGGTCTCGCTCCTAAGGATACGTTGTTAGTGATATTGGGATCTGACAACCGGCATGTCGATGATGCTAAGTTTTCACAAGCAAGCCAATCTCTGGTTGATACTTTATTAAAACTGCGCTCTTTCGATTCGAAAGAAAAACTATTTAAGCGGGTGGAAACTGCGGACCGCACAATGCTTGGCGATGAGAACTTTATTTCTCAAGATCGCAGGCATTTACTTATTAAGGCAGATACGCACCATTCTATTGATCGCGCTGCTAGGGAGCTAAGGGAAATTCCAAAGAAACTTTCAGCTTGGCAAAGTGGATTTCCGGATTTTTCCCTGCACTATCTAAGCGATGGCACAATAAACAACGAAATGGTTGAGTTAATTAATAGCGACTTAGACACCTCGCTAATTTATACCGTGCCGCTTACTTTCTTAGTGCTAGTATGGGTCTTTGGTTCGCTCGTAGCAGCGATAGTGCCGCTAATTATTGCCGCATTTAGCTTATTTGCCTCTCTCGGAGTGACTTCTTGGTTGAGTATAGCAATTCGCCCCGTAAGTGCTACGGCCTCTCAGCTTGTAGTATTGCTAGTGCTTGCAGTCGGAATCGATTATTCACTTTTTATTATAAGTCGCGTTCGAGAGGAGGTACGTTCTGGATTGTCTTATGCTAGCGCTATTGCTAAGGCCACGGTGACTACGGCAGTGGCCGTGTTTTGGAGCGGAGTTATAGTTGTCCTATCTCTATGTGGCTTGTTTTTAATGAATGATTCTGTTCTCGCTTCTATGGCAATCTCCTCCATTTCGTCGGTAGCTATTACTGCCGCAAGTGCAGTTTTAATTCTCCCGGCTCTTTTGCTGTGTTTAAAAGAAAGAATTGAGCGGGGTGTGATTTTTAAGCCCAAGAATGAATGGATGATTAGAGGGTCGAGGTTTTGGCTAAAAATAGCGTTGAATCGACCAATTATTACACTCTGTGCAACTACGTTATTTTTTATGTTTTTGGGATCCTTTGCCATTCGCATTAATCTGGGTTCTACCATAGAGCCCGAGATGCTTCCGCAAACCATGCAAAGTAGAAGAGCGTTTGAGGTTTTAGAGCAGTCATTTCCTGACTTATCTGGGACTGACTTTTCGTTAATCTTATATGGCCAGACCGTAGAGGAGCAGCACGACCTTGGTGAATTGCAGCCTATTATCGATGCCGTGCTTGAAAGCGAGTTAGTTAGAGGTCCGATAAAGGTCGAAATTAGCAAAAACGGGAAAGTCATTAGGTATCATTTTGTGGTTTTGGGAAAGGCTAATGACGTTACGCATAAAGACCTAATAGAGCGAATTCGCAAAGATATTTTTCCAAACATGGTCGAGCCACTTAAAATGAAGGGGACAGTGGGTGGAACTCTTCCTTATATAGTAGATGATGTAAATCGTTATATATCGCGCACGCCAATTGTGTTTGGCGCAGTTGTGGGAGTTAGTTTGATATTTTTGCTTATCGTTTTTCGCTCGGTGGTCGTTCCCCTAAAGGCATTAATTCTAAATATATTCTCGACTATGGCGTCTTTTGGCGTGCTTGTAATATTTTTTCAAATTAGTGGCATTGCGGCAGTAAACTATGCAGTGATTGAGAGTTTTGTTCCGCCTCTGTTGTTTTCGATCTTGTTTGGACTTTCTATGGACTATCACGTATTTTTGCTCTCTAGGGTTTACGAGGAGTCAAAAAAGGGCCGAGACATAAAGATGGCGGTAGAGCGTGGAGTGGATGGCACTTTTAGAACTATTACAGGTGCTGCGCTTATCATGGTCATGGTCTTTTTTGTTATTGGATGCCTAAGTTTGCCTATTATGAAAGAACTGGGCTTGGGACTTGCGGTTGCGGTAATTATTGATGCTACGATAATTCGCTCGCTGCTGCTACCGGCAAGCATGGTGCTTCTTGGAAGGTGGAACTGGTACTTGCCGAAGCATTTAAATTGGTTGCCCCGGGTGGGGGTTGGGTGAGGTAAATGCTCGTAACGTGAGCGTCTGCGAGTTCATGATTGTTTGCTGCTTATGAAATCAAAAATCATTTTAGTTATTGAGGATGAGGAGAGCATTCTTGAATTGATAACTTACAACTTAGAGCGCGAGGGGTTTAGGGTAATCGGAGTATCGTCAGGCGAGGCAGGACTTTTGCGGGCAAGGGAGAGCAATCCTGGGCTAATAATTTTAGATCTAATGTTGCCTGGTATCGATGGAATAGAGGTTTGTTCAAAGATAAGAGGCGATAGTTCGCTTAAGTCTGTGCCAATAGTAATGATCTCAGCAAAAGGGGAAGAACCAGATATCGTGAGAGGGTTAGAGCTCGGGGCGGATGACTATGTTACCAAGCCATTTAGCCCGACTGTCTTGGTAGCACGGGTGAAGGCAGTTTTGCGTAGGAAGGAGGAGAAACTACCCGATGATAGTGCCATTCTTTTTAAGGCTGGCATTTCTATAGATCCACGGCGATTTGTCGTAAAACTTGGAGAGAATAATATAGATTTAACCCTTAGTGAATTTCGCCTACTGCACTTTTTGATGCGACATCCCGGTTGGGTGTTTACGCGCTATCAAATTGTAGATGCTATTAAAGGCGAAGATTATCCCGTAACGGATCGCTCAGTAGATGTTCAAATAGTGGGACTTAGGAAAAAGCTTGGCGAGCAGGGAAAGCTTGTAGAAACTGTTCGCGGCGTTGGATATCGTTTTAAGGAATAAGCAAATAATTGGCAAAAAGATACTCAATTAGAATGCAGTATGCGCTACTTGCTACAGTATTTTTTTTGGCGGTTTGTGTCGTTGCCTTGTATGCCAAGTTTAGTCTTGAAGCTGTTTTAGATGAGCAGGCGCTTACTAGACTTCAGGGATTAGAAATAAACTTGCAGGATGCAGCGGAGTTTAGAAGAGTTGTTGATAAAGTACTGTTAGTATCTTGCGCCCTGGCGCTTGTCGTGGCGGTTTTATGTTTTGCTTTTTATCGACGCATCAAAGTGTCGCTTGAGGAAATTCGTCATAGACTTGAACATTTTTCGCGAACCAGTTTTGACGATAAGCTGCCAGAATACGATATAAAGGAGATTAACGAGTTAGCTAAGACAATTGATGAAATGCTAGAGCGTCTTAAGCATTCAGAGCAAGTTCGCATTGATTTCGTTGCCAACGTTTCACATGAGCTAAAGACACCGGTAACTTCCATAAAGGGATTTGTAGAGACGCTCATTCAGGGAGCAAAGGATAACGAAAAGGACTTAAATAGGTTTTTAGATATAGTTTTGAAGCAAGCGGATCGCCTAGACCGAATTGTTAGCGATCTTTTAACTTTAGCGCGATTAGAAGGAGAGCAAAGAGATGAGTTGCTTTCACTCGAAGAGGAGTTCGTCATAACTATACTTCGCGCCGCAATCGCAAACTGCCGTGCTCGCCTGGAGGAGAAAAATATTCGCATTGAATATCAATGCGACGACAGATTAATGATGACTTGCGATCGCTTTTTGATTGAACAAGCAATTACTAATCTAGTTGACAATGCCATTAAGTATAGTGGTCAAGATAGCTTTGTTCATTTAACGGCAAAGGTGGATAATCATGAAGTGGTTATTGATGTAGAGGATAAGGGGCTGGGAATTCCGAGAGAACATTTGCCTCGATTATTTGAACGCTTTTATCGCGTCGATAAAGCACGAAGTCGAAGTATTGGAGGAACTGGACTTGGGCTAGCTATAGTTAAACACATTGTTCAAGTTCATGGTGGAAGAGTTTCGGTTGAGAGCCATCTCGGCATGGGCTCTCGTTTTTCAATTGCAATTCCGCTAGATTTAGCAAGGAAATAATTTTATAGTCTTTCACCCCGTAGGCGAAACAAATAAATATTTTTTTGATTTTTAACTAAATCGTAATATTTTTCTAACAATTCTGTTGTATCCCTCACTACGAAGTTCAGTCTTATAAGATCGGATATCCGCTGTGTTTGTTTTGGAAATATGGAGATGCGAGGAGTTTGTGGTGAAAGTCCGCGAAGATAGTATGTCTACTGAACAACACGGACTCCCGTAGGCGCACTTGGCGGCACATTGGCACCCACTGTCTCACTGGACAGAACTAGGTGGCCGAAATTAAGGGTACTGCTGTAGTTGATGTCTTGCGAGGAGTTCCAGTCCTTAACGCCATCTCGATTACCGCCATTATCGTCATCGTTGTTTTGCACATCAAAGCCAATTGTTATGTCATTAGCCGCAGAAATACCCAGGTTGCTCCATGGGATCGCCAATTCAACGGTATACCCACCGCTAATGCTGGCAGTGCCATGCAAGACGCCGTTTGCGTTCTGTGGCGCCGTGAGACTTGTATCGTTGTAGCCCTTAATAAACTGTCGATCAAAGCCATCATAGTTTGCGCCATGGTTGTGGTTGCCATCGATGTAGATTTCTACGCCATCATCCGCCCACACATCGGCAGAATCATTAAATAAGGTGCTATCGAGAACCTTGATGCCCACGTACAAATAACTGCCGTCCCATAAGGCTCCAAAGGTAGTGGTGTTATTGTTAGTCCCAGAAACTAGCTTCACTACTGATTGCGAGAGATCCCATGCTCCCTCCGACAACTTGCCATCAATGGCAAGTGGGGATAGGGTCTTCTTTGCGGAAACGCTTAGCGCTGCTCCCTGCACTTCAATTGAGTCCGCTGCCATACTAGAGATATTTCCGGCGGCATCCCTATACCAGGCATAAGCCGTTCTCGTACCAGTTCCTGTTAAGAGCAAATGAGCAACTTGTTTGCTAAACGCAGTCGTAGAAGTAACGGCTACCCAGCCAGAAGTGTTTAGCTGCGGCGGAGTAGAGGAGTTAGACACAAAATACCCTGTTACTCCAATGCTATCGCTCGCCGATAGGTTTAGTGTCACAGTGGATGAGGTAGTTGTTCCCGCACCGCCGTTAATGCTAAGAGAGCCGCTAGGTGGAGTTGTATCGACAGAGCTGGTTCCGGGTGGGGGGAATTTCCAGGTGCCCATAAAACCATTCATGTAAACATAACTATCGTGCGGATTGACTGTTAACGTATTAACGCCAAACCACGGACTTAAATTGTTCGAGATATTGGTCCAGGTATTGCCGAAATCGGTCGAGCGGGAAACACCACTGCCCTCTGATAATCCTGCGCCAACAGCTTGACCGGCGTAAATTACATTGGGATGATTAGGATCTACTGCGACTGAGTAGTAATTTAGTTGTCCAGGTTGCTGATGATCCAAATCTAAACCATGAGTATTGTTTCTCAAGACAGCAGCAGAAGGCGTAACAATCCAAATGCCGGCTTGATTTGCCGGACTTGTCACCTTCATTGGAACATAGACTCTATTTGGGTCGTTTGGAGCAACTGCAAATTTGCCCACCTGGCCAGTGGCTGGAATTGGAGCGAAAAACGGCTCTGGCCATGACTTGCCACCGTCAGTAGACTTCAGAATTATCGTCTTTCCGTTTGATACACCTTGGGAATAAACGATATTCCCGTCTTTCCTATACATTTCACGCACTGGTCTGCTTAGGGCTGACCAATTGTACCCCTTATCTACGCTTTTAAATTTCCCCGCGTAGATAATATTTGCGTTACTGGGATTAAAAGCTAAGAGACTCAGGTCATAAAAGCCAGTGGTATCGGGAGTAGTAACAGTGTTCCAGGTCAATCCCTTGTTCCTAGAAACACTTATCTTCTGCTTGTCCCAGCTTCCGGAAGCACTGACTACCACTTGCGGATTTGTCACAGGTTCAATAGCGCCGCCGGCGGTTGAACCCCATCCTCCATTATTGGGAGCAAGCCGTTTAATAAAAGTGCTCCCGCTATCTTCGGTAATGTGTGGACCGAAATCATGCAAGAAAATCATAAATCTTTTTCGATCAGCTAGATCAAACGCAAATGTACTAGGACCACCAATCGCCATGGCCCCACCGGTGTATCCACTTCCCGTATAGACCCATGTGTCTCCTGCGTTGGTGGTTTTCTTTGGAGCCTCAACACCGTTAAGAGTAAGGGCGATGTTTTTATTAGTGGGATGACATGCGATGGAAGCGCCGTAGGGATGTCCTATTTCCTTATTGCTCCAAGGATGATCGGAACTGTAATTGTTTAAATCCATTGTCGTGGGAACGAGCCAAGAAGCACCGCCATTAGTGCTATAGAAAAACCCCCATGGGGCCGCAGCGCTACTATATTTATAACTAAGGTACAAATAGTTGTGGTCGACCGAACTTGCCGTTATTGTTCTAGCGTTATACGTACCTACCGTGCCGCTCATTCCATTGTTTATGGCGACGAAAGTCGGATTAGAGCTTCCCAGATTAGTGGTCTTATATACACCGTATTTACCAACGACTACGTAGGCTACATTGTTATCGGTGTTACTTATCTCTATTTGAGTTGGGATAGAGGGCAAGCCGGAACTAATAAGCTGAGTCGTAAAATTGCTGTTTACCCTATAGAGGCCATTCTTTGTGGTCATATACAGCGTACCACTTGGCGTCTTGGCCAAATCGTAAATGTAATGGCCACCGCTTACTGTAGTCCAAGTAGTCCCACCATCTGTTGAGCGCAATAGGCCTTCACCATGAGTACCAGCGAAAACGGTATTCGCCCCCAAAAAGACAAATAAGTCCGCTCCCTTGCTAGCGCCTTCGCGATAGAAGGTTGTTTTTCGCACATTAGTCCACGAGGCTCCCCCATTGGTCGAGCGATATATGGCCTCAAGTCCGCCCCATGTTAACACCCCACTAGCCATATCAGAGCCCGCTGCGTAAACTATGTCAGGGTTAGTAGGATGAACCGCTACGGACTGAGCCCCCGAGGAGTTAAATCCATTAAAGATAGGATTCCAGTAGGAGCCACCATCTATGCTTTTCCAGGGTCCGGTAGTATCAATAACCATGTAAACAATATTCGGATTAGTAGGAGCGTACCTAATTGTCTGAATCGCTTGATACCCTTCTCCACCAGGGAAACCGGCATCTTTTTGCCTCTGGGTTCTTAAGGGTACGCGCTCCCAGACGGGTGAACTTTGGGCGAATACTTGGGACGCAAACACTGAAGCGCAGAGAGCAACAATGATAATGACGTTTAATAATGCTAAAGACGGTTTAAACAACA
>JADLFC010000017.1 GCA_020845775.1 Deltaproteobacteria bacterium | reverse complement strand
TGGCCTTCGAGCTTTGAAAGTTAGTCGTTGGAAGCCCAAATACTGCCTCGATGTTAACCATTTTGTTATCTCGCTCGGGAAGCTTACCAGCGGAAGAGCTTTCTGGAACTGTGCGCAAGACATAGGATTCAGCCAATCGAGCCCCCTCCTCTAACTGCGGCATCTCTTGCATTCCCACTTTTGTAGCTACCTCTCTGGAACATTGCTTCTCGGCGTGAAACTCATCGTACATGAAGCCATCGTCTTTTGCGCCTGGGGCCATGCGCAGCATGCAATCCTTTATTGCAATTGGCAGTACGCAAACTTCCTGAACCTCGTTATCGGAAATTGCAGTACTTACTCTCGCCGTAGTGCCAATCTTTGACTGCCCAAAAACTTTCGCAAAAGTTAAATCCATTTCAGCAAGCTCTAGGCTAACTTGAGCGGCATTCGCTAAAGCATAAGGTGGAAAATCATTTACTTCCTTCAAGCCCTCAAATGAAAAAAACTTCTGTTGGCCGGCATCGTCTTTGTGTTCATCCACTTCATACCACCATGCACCTCGCTCAATAGTTAGTGCAACATCGCCAACGCGCATCTTGGTGGCTTTGTAATTGGCACTATCCTCATATGGGTCATCAACGCCATCATTAAAACTTGCAGACTCGAAGCTAATATTCCCCACTCCGTAAATCTTACTTTGCCTCAATACTGCTACGGCCGCACGTTTGGCCTGTCGCCAGCCGTCATGGGTTCCATCCAGTTTGCGCGATGCCGCAAGCGAGGCAGCATCAGCAACAGTCTTAAGGTGAAGAGCAGTTACGGCATGCCTAGAATGATCCACTACCAAACCGACCACGCCAACCATTACTCCAATTAGCAGTGCGACAAAGACTATCACTGAGCCACGCTCGTCAAAAGCACGAGTCCGCCTGTCGTTAGAATTAAAAAAATTGCCTAAACCCATATCAACCAAAAAGCCTCATTCCAAACCAACTACTATTCATTTGCACAGCGAAAATTCATATTTTCGATTAAGGAGCTACTTCTAGTTCTTACAGTGAAATTTTTGTTATCTGGCAGCAATAAGCAAAAGAAACAGTCTAGCGGCCATCTCCCCTCAAGTGATACGAACTCCCTTCCCTTACTTCCAACTGTTGCTAAAAATTCATAGTCACCGCTAATACCCATCTCCTTTTCGAGTGCATTTTTCGCACTAAGCGCCAAACATGCGCCCAACTCGTTACATTTTGGCGATGCCTTATTGCTTACTAAATCTTCACATGCCGGAGGTAAGAGCAGCCCACCCGCTCGCGCTGCAAATTCGCGAACAGCCTCATTTGTGGTATGAGTCATCAATACGTAGTTGCGAAAACCAATGCCTACGTCGAAAACGGCGCCCACAATTCCAATTAAAACTAGACACGAAAGGCTGAACTCTAGCATCGTAGCTCCCTTCTGCTGTCTAAAGGTTTGTAGTAACGATGAGATCGATTGAGCATCTACGGACATTTGCATCCTGGCTCCATGGCAAATGTGCTCTCCGCGTTAGCGCGAAGCCCAAGAAAAGTCTCGCCCAAACAGATGACGCAGGACGGAGTGTTTTGGTCGATCGATACCCTTAACATGCACTCATCGAATGCCGCCGTTCCCAAACCCTCTTGGTGTTGCGCCTGAACGGCAGCGATAATCCAGTGGTTAATAGTCTCATCTCCTTTTACTTCCTGAACTTTATAACCAGCATTCGTAAGGAAATTAGTAGCAGTGTCCACAGCCACGCCGGGAGCGTCAGCACAGCTAACGCCACTACCAACTCGAGCCGCCTGTCTAGCAGCTTCCGAGACGACCTGATAAGTCCTAAGCGTTAGACCGACATCCACTATGCCGCCTAAAAGCAGCATCAACATTGGAAGAATAATTGAAAGCTCTACTAGTGAGATACCTCTATTATCTCCTAGATTACACCTCATTAAAGGCATAGCAAAAAACCCCCCAAATCCTAAAATATCACGCAGCAGTATCCAATTCAAGCAAGTGAACAAGCGCGAGAGAACAAGCGCCTCCTGTTAGGCAGTTCAGCGCAAAAAAACCTGCCGTCTCTGCATCTCGTCGAACAGAATGTGCACAGAAGTAACCGCCTATGAAAAATTGCACGCCGTAATCACTCTCGAACAAAAAACTGCAATAATTGTGCCACCTTAAAAAAGCCAATTTGGCGCGAATGTTACTACAAAACAACTTACCGAAGCCTAAAATCTATCATCTTACACTAATAGTTATTAGCGGTTTTTCAATAATAGTTACGCTAATACTAGCTTATTTCCTAGTTATTCTTTAAATACTGCCTTATTAGGGAATGATGGCTCTCCATTACCTCTTTCTTGGAGCCCGAGGCTATTATTTCTCCTCCAGACCGTCCGGCGCCTGGCCCCAGTTCCAGAATAAAATCCGCCTCACTAATTATGTGCGTATTGTGCTCAATTAGTAGTACAGTATTACCAGCATTTACTAAGCGCCTAAAAAGTTTAATGAGAAGCGAAATTTCGTCTCTATGTAGGCCCTCCGACGGCTCATCGAAGATATAGAGTGCTGGGCTGTTTCGTCCTCTCAGGGATCGAGACAGTATGTCTCTTGCTAGCATTAATCGATTGTACTCGCCAAAAGATAGAGAGGCGGTAGGCTCGGACAGCTTTAAATAGCCCAAGCCCACCTCAATGGCCTGTGAAAGCGGATGCCCAATCTGCTCAATCTTCTGAAAAACGGCAAATGCCTGCTCAATGTTTAGGTCTAAAACCTCCTGGATAGACAGATTGCGATAACGAATCTCCTCTAGTTCCGGGCGGTAGCGCCTTCCACGGCAATCCTCGCAGACTGCCTCTAGTATGTTGCCAGACTCAGCTAAGCTTTTTTCGACCCCAATTCCCTTGCAGCGCATGCAGGCGCCTTCAATCAAGTTAAAAGAAAAATGCCTATTGCTAAAACCTCGCATCTTGGCGCCGACTGTCCGAGCAAACATGCCTCTTAGAGGAAGCATCACACCGATTGCAGTAGCGACAACGGATCGCCGATTGTCTTTCCTAGCAGCTCGCCATGAGTCAACCACCCTGCTTATGCCCTCAAAGCCCGAAATACTTTCAAGTTGCCACTTGCTCCAGTCAATCGCTATCAGTTTTAAACCTTGAGCACCCTTCTTTACCCTCAAAGCCTCTTTTATAGCTGGCGCAATAGTTTCGGCGATTAAGCTAGTTTTCCCCGAACCCGAAACACCGCAAATTACTGCGAGACGGTTTAGAGGAACAACGCAATCGAGGTTTTTTAAATTATTTTTCTTAGCACCTTTGATACTTAAGCACGGCGGATTCTCCACAGATGTAAGATTATCCACTACGCGCGACGTATCTTCTATTCTCGCCTGCGCCTCATGCTTAGGAGTCGACCTCTCATTATCGGCGCAAAAGCTCAGATAATCCCTTGCATTGCCAGAAAAAACCACTCTTCCACCATTCGTCCCTCCGCCAGGCCCCAATGAAAGTACGTGGCTTGCATGAGCAACAAAAGAAAAGTCGTGCTCGATAACAATAGCTGTATTGCCGAGACTAATGATTCGCTCCAATACGCGCACTACATTTGTTGTATCTTTTGGATGTAAACCCAACGTTGGCTCATCCAGCGCATAGACGATTCCACTCATGCCATTGTTTAACACCCGAGCAAGCTGTGCTCGCTGTAACTCTCCTTTAGACAAACTGCTTATTGGCCTGTTTAATTCAAGATATCCAAGTCCCAATTCGCTTAGATTGCTAGCTCGTGCAATAAGTTCTTTAGCTGCGGCACGTAACACATCGAAGCTTTCACGAAAAGGCATTCGTTCGCCGTTAGGAGAAGAAGAATCGCCAGTGCGTTTAAAGTGCTCCTGAGCGCCAAGCTGAGACTCTGCCTGTTTAGCAAATATTAAGAGGCTGTCCACTGAATCGCCGACCACTTGTGCGAAAGATCTGTCTAATAGGCGATAGTGCCGAGCCTCCACACCCACTCGGGCACCTCCACAATCTGGACAGTGTTTTTCCTCCGCCGCGCCATGTCGACCGCGATGCCTGCTGCGAAATCCGCTTCCACGGCAGGTATCGCAGGCGCAATGAGGGTTGTGGTACGAAAACGCTGCCAACTCTATTCGCCTCTGTACGAGTTCGCAATCCTTACATCTCAGCAACTCCGAGAGATGTCTTTTTTCCCCACTGTCGCGCATCTCGGCGATAAATGCCTCGCCGCCTCCGACACTAAGCGCCGTCTCGAGTGCCTCGATAATTCGAGCCTCACTGCGATTGTCAGCACACTGTGGAATTACATCTATTACTAGCGAAAATGTTAGCTGTGGCTCATTAATCTTTAGGCGTAACGCATCGTCGATGTGAAAAAACTTCTTTCCCAATCGAATGCGCGAGAATCCCTTGGATCCAAAATCCTTGCATTTTTCCCTAAACTGCTCCCGCGAAACTTTTTTAAAGCGTACAATTACGGCAATCGCCGAATCCTTGGCCATTGTCAGCGCGAAACGACACATATCGCGGCGCGAATGGCAGGAAAGTTTCGCACCGCAATTTAGGCAATGTGGAGCGCCGCAGTAATAGAAAATTAAGCGCAAGTACTCATAGATGCGAGTAAGCGTAGACAACGTAGCAAACGGCGACGGAAGATCGCGGAAACTGATCCCAGATACAAATGAAAGACCGCTGATGGATTTGACGTCCGGACGCTTTAAACTAACGGCAATATTTTTTGAGCGGCTTAGAGAACTCTCAAAAAAACGCCACTGCGCTTCTCGGCATAATACGTCAAATACTAATGACGTCTTGCCAGAGCCAGACGGCCCAGTAACCACGTTAAGGGCATTTCGCGAAAAAAAACAGTTAATGCGCGCCAAATTGTTTTCATTGGCCTCGATGATGCATATCTCATCACGCATAAGGCGAATTCGCGGACGCTTAGCCAAGTTCTTTAACTGCTTGTTCGAGCCTAGACTCCACTATCTTTCTGTATTCGTCCAAATGCTCTGCACTGTCCGCCTCAAATCTCATTACTAGCACCGGTTGGGTGTTAGACGCCCTGACCAAACCCCAGCCGCTGGGAAACGTTACTCGAACCCCATCGAGCGTGTTTACAGTGTATTCGGAAAAGGCCGACTTCATAATGTCGACAATCTTAAACTTCTGTTCCTCAATACAGTCTACGCGAATTTCGGGCGTGCTTACCATATGCGGAATGTCGCCTAATAACGTCCCTAGTGACTTGTCGCTATTGCTTAAAATCTCTACTAATCTTGCCGAAGCATGAATCGCATCGTCGAAGCCATAATAGCGGTGCTTAAAGAAAACATGACCACTCATTTCGCCTGCTAAATGGGCATTTAATTCTCGCAACTTGCCCTTTATTAAGCTATGGCCAGTTTTCCACATAACTGCTTCGGCTCCTTCATTGCGAAGAGTAGAAAACAGCACTTCCGAACACTTAACATCAGCAATGATAATGGGCTTTTTTACCTCCTTGAGAAGTTGTCTCCCGTAGAGAATTAACAGCATGTCGCCGTAGATCACAGCCCCGTTTTCATCAACCACCCCAATTCGATCAGCATCGCCATCCCAGGCTATCCCCAAATCCGCCCTCTCGGAGACGACGCGCTCGCGCATTTCAGCGATATTTTCTAACACCGTCGGGTCTGGATGATGATTGGGGAAGCTACCGTCAGCCTCGGTGTACAGCTCAATTACTTCGCAACCCAAGCCCCTCAAAACATCCGGGCCACAAAGTCCACCTACCCCATTTCCAGCATCAACAACAACTCTTAGCTTCCTTTGCCCCATATGCGGCTTTGAGCGCTCGATTAGTTCACTTACGTAAGTTGACGTCATGTCTAACTCGCGGCAGCCGCCACCGGGGCCGTTATACGAATTGGCACGCCTAGTGTTTACGAGCTTTTTTAGCAATTGTATGTCGGCCCCACTAAGCGTTAACTCACCAATCATCATTTTAAAACCATTCTGGTCTGCCGGATTATGACTGCCAGTGATTTGTATGCCTGCCTTTGTACCAAGAGCAAAAACTGAATAGTACAACTGCGGGGTCGGTCCCATACCGGTAAACACTACATCCATTCCCGCATCGCACAATCCTTCTATTAGGCGAGTCCCTAATTCTTCTCCGCTTAAGCGACAATCTCGGCCAACAGCAACTTCGTAAACTCCATCGCCAAGGCGCTGGCGCATTAGCTCCGCAAATGCGCGGCCAAGCTCGTAGGCAAAATTGGCATCAAAATCTTCGCCTACCACGCCTCTAATGTCATACTCTCTATAAATTTTTTCTTTTGCGACCAATTGTCTTTCTCCCTAGTTCGAATAACAGAAAAAACACAAATTAATTACAGTAATTAGATAGTCGAGAAACATATAGTAGTAATGTCTATAGCTTTATCTCGACCTCATATTTTGTTGGTAGTTGCTCAGTAAGGAATTTTTCTAGCCCTTCCTTAAGCGCAGCTTGGTAGAGCTCGTCTCGAATCTGTTTTTCCATGCCCGGAGCTACCCCGTTCTCTCCGCGCGTAGATCCCGAAACGCGCAACAAATAAACCCCCTGACCTGCGATTATTACATTACTTACGCCACCGTCTTCAAGCCCCACCGCCGCCTGCCTCAACTCAGTTGATAGATCCGCTAAATTCATATATCCCAGGTCACTATAATTCGCGCCACCAGCCTGTGAGAATTCCAGGCCGCCGATGATTCTTTTTCGCAACTCCGATAGTGTCTCGGCCAAAGCCTTTTCGTTCGCAGAAATATCGATTGGAAAAAATATCTGCTCTACTCTAACCATTCCTGCCGGCGGAATCCTTTGTGGGTTTTTCTCTATATATCGCTTGACGTCCTCGTCGACTATTTGAACTTTTGCACGCACTTTGGCGCTAATAACCTTGGCACGCAAAATATCGCCTGCAACCACCCTTTTGTAGTCTTGTTCCGAAAGGCCACGACTCTCCAATAACTTCCGGAAACCATCTATGTCGACTCCGTTCTGTCGCCGAATCTCCTCAATATATGAGGCTATCTCCTCGGAACTCACCTCTATCCCACTTTCCTTAGCTTCGCGTTCGATTAGTTTGCTTAGCACCATATCCTTGACGAGCTGCATAATTTTTGTGTCCCCGCCAAAAATGTCTGGCGGTAAATCTTGTCCCTGAAGGGCTGCGTATTGCTCTAAATCTTTAACTGTCAACGGTTCTCCATCGATGTCGGCCACTACCTCATTAATGATGTTGCCGTCTGTCCTAGCAGCGGATTGCGCAAAAGAGGCCGGCGAAAATAGCAAAAAAAAGACCCCTATGGTGACAAACATTAACGCCGACTTAAGTATATTCATATGACTCATATAGCGACCTTTTTTTGCGAAGAATTTACACTTGCACGCCAAGCTGTTTTAATATTGCCTTTGTGTGACCTAGCAACTCGGCGGGTGACTCCAGTTTCTGTACTCCAATATCAGCTTTTAATACCATATCTGGGCTAATCTTTAGGCGACCCCTTGCGGTCTGAATAGCTTCGATAACTGTTTTGCCATCCAGAGAAACGCGCGGGTGAAATGCTAACACTAGCTGAGAATTTCTAAAACTAGCCGACACAATTCGAGCTTGTTTTAGCAAACTGCGAAAAGTCATTAGCTCGAGCAGCAAAGCGACTTCTTCTGGAAGCCTGCCAAATCTGTCCTCGATCTCTTCTCTTAACTCGCCAGCTCGCGCCTCGTCTCGCAAATCTACTAATCGCTGGTACAATACTAACCTCTCGGCAACATCCGGAATATACCACTCCGGTATATGAACGGGAAAACCAATATGAACCTCTGGTTCCACTATGGGAACATCTTTTGTGAGATTGGTGGTTTCTACAGCACTCTCCTGCATGTTATCCACAACTTCCTTCAAAATCCGAGAATATAACTCAAAGCCAACTTGGCTTACTTGTCCTGACTGATCCTTTCCCAAAAGATTTCCTGCGCCGCGAATTTCCATATCCTGAAGCGCTAATCGAAAGCCCACACCTAGGTCGTCTAACGATTGAAGCACTTGTAGGCGCCGCTTTGCATCCCCGGCAATGTTCTTTAAATCTTGCACTAGTAGGTAGGCATAGGCGCGGCGCGAGCTCCTTCCTACCCGACCTCTAAGCTGATAAAGCTCAGCCAAGCCGAATTTTTCTGCTCCTCGAATGATGATGGTGTTGGCGTTTGGAATATCTAAGCCAGACTCGACAATCGTAGTTGAAACCAGCACATCGATCTCGCGACTTACGAATCGATGCATAATAACCTCTAGCTCCTTTTCGTGCATCTGTCCATGGGCAAATTCTATCTTGGCCTCTGGAACCAGTTTGCCAAGCTCGGCTGCAATAGCAGCGATATTGCTGACTCGATTGTGAATGTAAAACACCTGCCCGCTGCGTCCTATCTCGCGCATTATCGCCTCGCGCACTACGCCATCGCTATACGGCGCAATGTACGTTCTAATTACTTGCCGATCGCTTGGTGGTGTTTCGATTACGCTTAAATCCCGTATACCAGATAGCGACATGTTGAGAGTTCTTGGGATAGGCGTAGCGCTCAATGTCAAGACATCTATTTCGCGCTTAAATCGCTTAAACCTCTCCTTATGTGCCACTCCAAAGCGGTGCTCTTCATCGATAATCAACAATCCCAGATCTTTAAAATGCACATCTCGCTGCAAAAGGCGGTGTGTGCCGATTACTACATCTAGGCTGCCACTAGCAAGCTCCAAAACGGTTTGGCGATTTGCAATAGGCGAACAAAAACGGCTCAAACATTTTAGGCGAATTGGGTATCCTGCAAAGCGCTCACTAAAGGTAGCGAAATGTTGATCCGCCAAAACCGTCGTCGGAACCAAAATGGCGACCTGTTTACCCGACATGACGGCCTTAAATGCTGCGCGCACGGCAACCTCAGTCTTGCCGTAGCCGACATCGCCACATACTAGGCGATCCATGGGCTTATCAGACGCCATGTCTCTCAATACATCGTCAATGGCCGACATCTGATCGGGCGTCTCAGTAAATGCAAAGGAATCGGCAAAGCGCTCGTCCTCTTCATCCGGCTCCCCAAACGATAGTCCTTTGGCTACCTGTCTTTCGGCATAAATCTTAATGAGTTCGCCCGCCAAGACTTGAACATTTTGCCGAACTTTTGTCTTAGCCTTTTCCCAGGCAGTAGAACCGAGTTTAGTTAGCTGCGGTTCCGCGCCTCCTCCGGCACTGATATACTTTTGTACCTTAGCTATGTTGTCCATTGGAACATAGAGCTTGGCCCCTTCGGCGTACTCTAGGTGGAGATAATCGTTTATCTCGCCTTCCACTGTCATGGCCTTTAGGCCCCGATAGATGGCGATGCCATGATCGACGTGAACCACGAAATCGTTCTCGCTTAATTGCGACTTAGTGCCAAGAAAGCGCTTAATGTTTTGTGCTGCAAAGCGCGTCTGGCGCACGGCCATGTCTCTAAAAATTTCCGTGTCCAAAATAAACATCAAAGCATCATCGAGCGCGCGCAATCCCGAACCACACACACCTTCCAGAATACTAACTACCTTGCGATCTCGTCCGCTACTGCTCTCTACTCTACTTCTCCAGTTCGCAAATGAGCCTTTAAACCTTTCACAAGATATTTCGTAATTAGTTAGTAGCTCGACAATGCGCTGAACTCGCGATGCCTGGCTAGTTACTAAAGCGACGGCTACTCCCTCGTCTATGCGTGCCTTTATCTCCCTCGAGAGTTCCTTAAAAGGTTGAACCTGGTCGGTGGAAGACCAGAGTTTCTTAGTTATCTCTGAATTCGAGTAAACACGCACTTTCTCCAGGCTAGGAGACTCTGCGTGCGACTCATTGGCGGCGTCTCTAAGCGAATCGTCGAAGGAAAGCATATCGACAGTGTCAAAGAAGAAATTTCCCCTCTTGCGTAGCTGTCTTAGCGTATGCTCTGCCGTTTGGAACGCAGAGGATGTTTGGCAAAAAAGCCTCCCTTCCTTCTCAGCCAAGAGGCTTCGCTCTTCTACTAATGCCTCAAAGGAATCCAAAGCCTGTGCGATGGCAATTTCGTCGTATGCTACGAGCAAGGAACTTTCCGAAACGTAGTCAAGAAACGTTCCTGAGCTTTCTGAAATTAGGCAGAACAGGTGTTCGAGGCCTGGATAATCGGCATTGCCTTTAAGCGCATCTATCAAGCCCTCGATCTGGTTAGTTGGAATTGCAAGGTCGTCTGCGCGCTCCTTAATCTTATCTATTGCAAATTGGACGCGTTGAGAGGAATCGGCAAGATGCACGCATTCACCTACCGGCATGATTTCAAACTCCGCTAACGAAGTGACGCTTCGCTGAGTGGCAGGATTAAAAGTGCGAATTGATCCAATTATATCTGCGAACAGCTCAACTCTTATCGGCAGATTTATGCCTGGCGGAAAGAAATCCACTACGGCTCCGCGCACAGCCATTTGTCCGACTTCCTCCACTAAAGTAGTTCGAACGTAAGAAAGGCTATCGAGGCTGGCAATGAATTTATCTCTCGATAGTTCCATGTTGAGAGATATTTTCCTTATACTCGTCATTAAATCTCGTGGGAGGAGAATTCTCTGCATCAGAGCTGGCGCAGTAGCGACAACTATTGAGCATTGATTCATGGCGAGGGTCTTTAAGGAAAACAAGCGCTCAGCGCTTATGTCTCGGGCTGGAGATAATTCGTCAAACGGCAGAACCTCCCAGTTTAGGAATTTGGAGATAGTAATCGCAGGAGTGCTGGTTTGATCCTTAGCCTGCGCCTCATCTAAAAAAAAGTGCAGATCTCGCTCTATCTCCTCCGCCGCACGTGAGTCGGGAACGACCACGACGATCGAAAAGGTTCGCTTTTGCTTACGGGCGAGCTTGGAAATCTCGTAAGCGGCAACAGTGCTGCCCCAAAAACCCGAAATTCTCGTTGGCCTTGTTGAGAAGTTGCTCTTACCGTGAATAACAGCATGGTAAGGCTCTCTTCGATCTTCTGTGTCGCTTGCCAATGAATTCATAAACGTTAGTATTTAAATCGCAAATTCCCTACTAAGAACCCCAAATTAATATTATGCGCGAACCCGATGCGGGTTGTAATAAAAATCTACAATCGGAGCATTCAACTAATCGATTTTTGCGGCAAATGCCAGCAATGTTGCAACTATGTTGTAAGTGTTAATTTTGTCCATTCAAAAAGATTAATCATTATGCTAAGCTAAATACATTAATTAAATCTATCATTAACGGCATGATGTTTAAATATTTCCATAACGAAAAAGGCGCTACGTTGTTAGAGTATCTTTTAGTCGCATCGCTCATAATGCTCGCCTGTGTTATAGGCGTTGCGGCGGTTGGCGGCGAGGCCTCTAAGCTGTTAAGCAATCCAGAGCTCAAAGAGGCGATAGACACGGATTGATATTGTTTTAATGAGTAATTTCGTGCGCGTCAGCGCAAGAACTTTATAAGTTGTTGTTTTTACGCGGGTTTTGCTACTTAAAGGCCTAATTTAACAGGTCTGTTGAGTGTAAATCGGAAGAACGGTTTTTAATAAATCCCATCACAATTTCTTTTCCTAGCGCTTAAGGGTCAAGCTTTGGCGAGAAACATTCGATTTCAATACTTGTACGAATCTGCTCTTGGCTGTAGGTAGCAGATTCAAGGCGTACGAAACTAATTTTTAGCCCATAGATACTCTAGCATATGGATATAGCTCAGTTACTAACATTTACGTATCAGCAGGGTGGTTCGGATCTACACATTAGTGCCGGCGAGCCGCCTATTATTCGCGTACATGGCGACATGAAAAAAGTAAAGTTGCCAGTGCTTAGTCCGGAGCAGACGCATGCGATGCTTTACGACATAATGGGTGACTCTCAGCGAAAAGTGTTCGAGGAGTACAATGACATTGATTTTTCAATTGAGCTTGGTGAGGGAGCGCGGTTTCGCGTCAATGTTTTTAGGCAGCGGCGTGGGATGGGCGCCGTGTTTAGGACTATTCCTACTGCAATAATGAGCCTCGAGCAGTTGGGCTTGCCGTCAATTTTGGCGCAGCTAACGCGAAAGGAAAAGGGTTTAGTACTAGTTACTGGCCCAACCGGCTCTGGAAAATCCACCACCTTGGCAGCAATGGTCGATCTAATAAACAATGAGCTGGAAGGCCACATTCTTACCGTCGAGGATCCGATTGAGTTTGTGCATCCCTCGAAGCGCTGCTTGGTTAACCAGCGTGAGGTTGGGCCACACACGGGCTCGTTTGCGGCGGCGTTGCGAGCCGCTTTGCGAGAGGATCCAGATATCATTCTCGTTGGCGAAATGCGAGATTTGGAGACTATTCAATTGGCGCTTACCGCCGCAGAGACAGGTCATTTGGTGTTCGGGACACTACATACTTCAAGTGCACCTAAGACAGTAGATCGCATTATCGATGTGTTTAGCGCTGACCAACAGGGTCAGGTGCGAGCAATGCTAAGCGAGTCGGTACAAGCAATAATAACTCAAACGCTTTGCAAGAAGGTCGGTGGCGGGCGAATTGCGGCACTGGAGATACTGGTAGGGACGACGGGTGTTAGAAACCTCATACGGGAAAACAAGATTCACCAACTGCCGAGTATGCTGCAGACTGGGCAGAATGTGGGCATGCGGACGATGGAAATGGCATTAGTGGAGTTAGCCGATGCTCATCTGATTACGAAGGAGACGGCCATCGAGAAATCTGGGAATCCGAATCTCTTTGGTACTGAGCAATAAGAACCGCTTGTCGCCGAACGAATGAGCCTGGAATGGCTTGTGGTAAAGCGCTGTTGCGAACTACGGGAAGGCAAACAATATGTTAGATATTAGAAAGCTTTTAACAGTAATGAATGAACACGATGCTTCAGACCTTTATGTAACGGTTGACAGCCCGCCGTGTTATCGCGTTAACGGCGTTGTGCGACCGGCTGGTTCGCGCGCTCTTGAGCGCGAGGAGACGGAGATGCTCGCCATGAGTGTAATGACCGAAAAGCAACAGAAGGATTTTGAGGCCACAAACGAGCAGAATTTAGCTCTCTACTATTCCAGTTTAGGGCGCTATCGCGTAAACATTTTTCGCCAGCGTGGTTGTATTGGCATGGTAATTCGACAGATTAAGTCTAAGATTCCAAACTTAGACGATCTTGGTTTGCCAGCCGTTATCAAAGAAGTTGCAATGAGTAAGCGCGGTTTGGTGTTGGTCGTTGGCTCTACTGGCTGCGGAAAGTCTACGACTCTTGCGGGAATGATTGACCACAGAAACTCAAACCAGGCTGGTCATATTATTACAATAGAGGATCCCATTGAGTTTGTGCACGCGCATAAGAAGTCGATTGTAAATCAGCGCGAGATTGGCATGGACACGGACAATTATTTTAGTGCCTTAAAGAATGCGCTCAGGCAGGCACCTGACGTAATCCTCATTGGTGAGATTAGGGATTCGGATACGATGGAAGCGGCCATTGCGTTTTCTGAGACTGGACATTTGTGTCTTGCAACGCTTCATTCGAATAACGCAAACCAGGCGATGGAACGCATAATGAACTTTTTTCCGCCGGAGCGGCATCAGCAGATCTATCTTCAGTTAAGCCTAAATCTTCGCGGGATTATTTCTCAGCGCTTAGTGCGCACGGTCGAGGGCAACAGGGCTGCCTGTGTCGAGATACTGTTAGGCAGTCCTCGTGTTAAGGATTTAATCTACCGAGGCAAGATTGCAGAACTAAAAGAGGCAATGGAAATTAGCACTACTGTGGGAATGCAGACGTTTGACCAGCACTTGCTCAGTCTTTACCAGGAAGGTCGCATTTCCTTGGAGGAGGCGCTTAGAAACGCCGACAGCACCAACAACCTGCGCCTAAAAATAAAGCTAGCCGAAGACGGTTCGCTGAACGAACCGGCATCGGCCTTTAGCGGAAGTAAGGGCGGCGATTCCACCGAGGGCGAAGGAATGGCCGCCGGCCTTTCGCTACAGATGGACCGCGACAGTTAGATATAGTCGCTACTAGCGTCTTCGCTGCCACAAAAAAAACTGCAAAAACACCCCTTGCCTATTTACTAGTCGGGGCGTGTTGATATTATCCTCTGGGCAAAAGCCAACGAAAACAGTATAAGCAGAGCTAATCGAACTTATCAGGGCAGCGCAGGCGTGCCAGGTATTGGAAATCATCCTAAGGCATTATTCCTTACTATTTTGGAGTCTAAAGAGTCTATGAAACTGTTTTGCAATTCACTATCGAGAGTTGCGCTTATCTTACTAACATCTGTATTTTTATTTACCGCTTCATGTTCCAAGAAGAAGGAGACTTCGGTCGTTGCAAAAAAAGCACAGGCGACCGACGTTGCGGCTGAGCTCACAAACAGCGATTCGCTCGTAAAGTCTATTCCTTCTGATGCATATTGTTTTGTATCTGCCGATTTGTCGCATGCGGCGTACAAGCGATTACTGGCTTCTCCATGGTCCCCTCGGCAAAACAAGTTTTCAGCTAAGGACATCTTGACTAGCGAGGGCTTTCCGAAAAAAGTGGCTCAGATTTTAGAGGGATCATGTAATCTGAGCGAGCAACCTCAAGTAATTGAAGACTTCGTTGGCGAGGTAGCGCTTTTCGCTACGCTGCCACAGCAGGCAAGCGAACCATTGACGAGTATTGGATTGTTGTTGCGAAGCAGCAAAAAAGACGAATTGCCGAATAGACTGGCGGTTATAAGAGATGAGATCAAAAAGGCTGGTATTGAGGTCAAGGATGAGTCGATCTCCGGGGCTAAGGGTTTTAGTTTTTCGAGTTATGACTTATGCGACGATGTCGATGCATGTAAAGCGGCGGCTAAAGTGCCGCCAATGATTTTCGTCGCGTGGAACAACGGCACGGGCGTGTTCTCATTTAGCGAGACAGTGATTCAACAAGTACTGACTGCGAAGCAAGGAGTTCCGCAGTTTGTAAATTCGGAGAATTTTAAACGCGCTACGCAGGACTTTCCTAGTAGCGAAAGCCGTTACGGCTTTGGGTACATCGACCTTACGAAAATCGTTGAGCACATCGCTAAGGCCGAAAATAAGTCCGATTTAATTGCCTCTGTTTCTAAGTCACCAATAGAAGCGATTTCATTGTCCTCCGCTATGGCAGATATTCCAAGCGCGATTGTGAAGCTTCTATTTAATCCCCGAGACGAGAACCAAAAGAAAGTTTTTGAGATCTTTGGAAGCTCAAACGCAAAAAGCATGTTGGAAGTGCTTCCAGCAGATCCACTGCTGTTTATAAGCTTGGACGGCCAAACGCTTCTAAGAGCTAAGGCACTCTTAGCTGCTAACGCCCCAGCGCCGGTGCAGGACCAGCTCAAGGTGCTCGATGCCGTTCAGCGCGTTGGTTTGGTAGTCAACTCACCTAGCAGTGGCGGTTCGATGTTGCCAGTTCCAGATCTACTCATCGTGCTCGAATCGAATGCGGCGGAACAATCCGAGCAGCAGATTTCGCAAATAGTGACGTCATATATGGGAACACAAGGCGGCGCCCAGGGTTTGCAGTGGCAGGAAAATGAAATTGATGGCGTGAAGGTAAAAAGTATGATGAGTCCATTAGGCTTTGGGATGTTCCTTACACGTCACAAGAATTTCGTCATCGCCTCTTCAACTGATAATCAACTCAGGGCGCTTTTAAAAGGAATAAATGGAAAGGGAGAGGTATTTGCGTCAATGGCGTCTGGCATGGAAAAATCGATTCTTTCCGAACGGGACACATTGTTTAACTGGTACATGAGCTTCGATCGCTTTGGAACTACTTTAGAAAATATGGGTCAGATGTTGTTGATGTTCGCACCGCCAGACGATCAGCAAAAGGCTAGAGAGTACCTTACCCCTGATGCAATCGAGCAAATCAGAAAAATGGGAGTAATGCTCGGCTCTACTACCATTGATAAGGGTGCAATAACGATTGAGAGCTATCAAATGGGGAAATCAAAGGGCAAGGCTTAAGCCAAGGGCGTTAAGGAAAAGAAAATCCGTAGAATGACTCATCTATTAGCGGAGAATAAATATCGTTATAAATTAGCTACTTAGCTCTTATTTAGAAGCACATGAATATAATAGGTTGATATATATTCATGAGCGAATTAGCGTACAAAACTCAGGATGATTGTTGCTTTTACTCTGTTTCATCTAAAGTAGGACGTGCTTCATGTGCGGCGCTGCCAATGACGGCTTCGTCGTTCATTCCTTCGCGCGACGTATTAGCGCTAGGATCCTTTCTTGTCGTTCTTCAGGCACTCGATGCAATTTTAACGGGCATGGGTGTAGCTCGCTTTGGATCGAGTATTGAGGGAAACCCACTGCTTCGCTCTCTCATGGACGAGGTCGGAACAGTATCGGCTCTCGCATATGCAAAGATATTAGCCATCGTTGTAGTTGTAACCTTGACCCTCATCACTGCGAAAGTGCCTTGGGTAAAAAGGGCACTGGGAGCAATAAGTGCTGTATATGTGTTTGGTGCCATTCTTCCATGGACGTATATTCTTTTCATAAAAGCATAGCTCGTTAGTATATACCGTTTCCAAAAAGTAAGTTAAATATTTTACTTTTTGTAAATGGTATAACCCCATCGCCAGATCCACCTAGCTGTTGAGCCACAGGAATTTGTCGCATATACTCTCTCTCTAGAGGCAGGCACTTGCGAGCGAGATTTGAAATATGCGAATTACACAGTGGGGAGAGTATGGAGTTTTGCTTTCTCTATACCTAGCTAAACGCAATCAGGAGCGCCCCTTGGTAGCGGCCCAAGATGTTTGCGTAACTGCTACTGAAATCGCTGAGAATCAAGACATAGCTCTGCAATACGCTCAACAGATACTTCATCGCCTGCGCCGAGGCAATGTGGTTACAAGCACTCGTGGCCCGCACGGTGGTTACAAGCTAGCCCGTAGCCCAAGTGAAATCACTCTCTATGACATACTGCTTGCCGTTGAGGGGGAGACATTTGAACTAATTTGCAGCACTAAACCACTGGATCCTAAGTTGCGTTGCGCTCCTCATTCTAGTTGCTGGCTAAGGCCAGTATGGAACGATCTCAAGGAACACCTAAATGCCTTCTTGAAAAATTACACATTGGACAAATTGCTAGATAAATCAGACTCCTCGACATCTCTTAAGGTACTGTCATGTTGTGAATAGGCCTTCGGTAAACAATAAGCTGTTGTTGAGAAAATAAACAATGGACGTTTTATTACAGTGGTTTAATTCGAGCTGGAAAATGGCGACAGATAGCGCGGCTTGGTTGCTAGTGGGGCTATTTTTGGCCGGCGTGATAAAAGTTTTCTTTCCAGCCGATTTTATAAGGCAACATTTGCGGGAGCCCGGCCTAAAATCGGTAATTAAGGCGTCTCTTATAGGGATGCCACTGCCGCTCTGTTCGTGTGGCGTAGTCCCGGTTGCGGTTTCTCTTAGAAGGACTGGGGCTAGTCGCGGAGCAGTGGCTAGTTTCATGATTAGCACGCCAGAAATTGGCATAGATTCCTTTTTTTTGAGCCACGCGCTGCTTGGGCCTTTTATTGCGATTGCCAGAGCCGTTGCGGCCTTTGTATCAGCACTTACCGCTGGTGCGCTCATTGACACCTTTGCCGCTCCTGAGGAAGCCGCGCCGCAAGGTGTCAGTAGTTTAACGGAAGAGTCTGGCGCAGCGGTCTGCTGCAAGGCGTCTTTGGCTAAAACGCGAGCTTCAGAATCGCCGTTCCTAAAAATAGCTTTCGAGAAACTCGTCTCAATACTTCACTTTGGCTACGTAACGGTAATTGACGACATCGCGCTTAGCATGCTTACTGGATACTTTATTGCAGGAATAATTGCAGTTGCAGTTCCTGCTAATAGCATAGAGTTGCTAGGACTTTCTCCCTTTACCTCTATGCTATTAATGTTTATCGTGGCGCTGCCGCTATACGTATGCGCAAGTGCCTCCACTCCCGTCGGGGCAGCTATGCTCGCAAAAGGCCTAAGTCCTGGCGCAGTCCTGGTCTTCTTGTTGGCTGGGCCTGCTACCAATATCGCCAGCATTCTCGTTCTCAAAGAAGAGTTGGGGAATAGAGCTTTAGGCATTTATCTCGGGGCGATCGCGGTAGTCACTCTTGCTATAGGCTCGCTGGCTAATGTCATTCTGGAGCCATACAGTGGCTCAGTAGCTACTCAGACACACGTTCACGAAGGCTCTCAAGCTTTAGACCAGCTAGCTGGCTATGTACTTGTTCTATTAATGCTTACTAGCCTTCTTAAAAAGGTTTTTCGTAGGCTATATGCTTCTTCTTGCGCGGAGCTAAAAAAAACTTAGGCGAAACAGGGAGTTTCTAATGTACCAAAAAGGCAAGAACCTCGTCCTAACTTGAAGCGCCATAATGCGGTCAGTTAATAAGCGGCGGTCTATGGCTCCATGATCGATAGTAAATGGTCGCCATTCAATGTTGGCGGAATGGCTAATTGGCCCGTCAAGTTCTACAAAAAAATTCTTCCTGTCTGATAACTTATCCTTAATGACCTCTGGGCTATCTGACATTCCGGTATCGAGCTTCTTTGAAGCTTCAATTGGCTCTACCTTCGGTAGAGCACTCGTCGCGCTCGTTGCGAAGCTAGGAGAAGTAATCACGCTGCTATTCGCTTGTTCTCTCTTATCCTCGGATGCGGCGCTTGCAGAGCAAAACCTAAAATCGCAGGAGCGAAATTGCTCGCTACAGGCCAAATTAAAAATCCGATTAACATCTTGTAGTCGCGTTCGCGAAAGATCCTTAAGTCCAGACGCAATCTCGGTATAAACCCGCACGCGAAGCCGAAAATCGTCGCAATCGGTAGCCTCGTCAATCCATGCCATATCCGCAAGTGCAAGCCCTGGAAGACTGCCAAAAAATGCCACAACTATAAAAAACGCCCCTAAATATACCGTTTCCAAAAAGTAAGTTGAATATTTTACTTTTTGGAAACGGTATTTGTTGTTTATTGGCAAGTGCTTACGCACTTGCTGTTTATACCATTTACAAAAATCCTTTTTGTAAATGGTATAAACACCTCTAACTAATCTGATAGACCACGGCATCATTCTATAAACCACGAGAATTCTTCCGACTTTATTGAAAGTAAACAGTAAGTTAATTGTAGACAATAAATAACAGTTATTACCTATTTGCTTAGAAACATATCAGAAGTCTACTGTTATTTGCTTCAAAAAAACTAATATGCCCTAAATCACCCCAAGGCGTCTCAGTATTTTAATAACATATCGCTACGAGCGACTTTGGTCAAAGTCGCCACCAGCCGTATCGGCAAACCGTCGCCGCTCTACCTTCATAACCGCATCAATCTTTTCTAAAGCTCTAGTTATAGCATCCACTTGGGAAGCCCCGTCGACGGTTATGTCAAACACGCTAATAGCCTTTTTGTCCGGCGTAACGGTAGTCTGTGCCGTCACTATATTTGCGCCAGTAGCGGCAATGGATTGGCTCATTTGGGCCAAAATGCCCACCTGATCTCTCGCTATAACGGTAATGCGAACCTGCCGCTGAGTAACGCCCTTGGCACTGTCCCATGAAACATTTATAAGCCGCTGAGGGTCAAATCCCATAGCCTGCGAACAATGCCTCGTGTGAATCGTTACCCCTCGACCGCGTGTCACATATCCAATTAGCGGATCCCCCGGCAACGGCTCGCAACAACGAGCAAACTTAAAGACGACATCCTCCATGCCGCTAACCTTTATCCCACCGCGATCTTTGAATGCCTTAGCAGCGCGATTAAAAATCCTCTGAAGGGTTGTCTCATCCTGAGCTAATTTAGCCTCGAGATCCGTATCTTCTGGCAATAATTTTCTCAAAACCCCATTGACAGGGAGTTTGCCGTAGCCAATCTCAGCTAACAGTCCATCTTCGTCCGCAAAGCTAAGTTCGTGCGCCACTCTAGCCAGCTCGCCGCTTTTGAGTAGCTTGTTTAAGTTCATCTTAAGTTTAGCCAAATCCTTACTTAAGAGCTCTTTTCCAACCGCGATAGAACATTCGCGCTCCTCCGTCCTCCTCCAAGCCCGGATGCGTTGCTTCGCTTTTGAGGTTGCTACGACATTTAGCCAATCCTTGTTGGGAATTTGTCGACTAGACGTAATTATTTCCACGGTGTCGCCATTTTGTAAGCGATGGGATAACGCTACTTGCTGCCCATTAACGCGAGCACCAGCGCAATGGTTCCCCACTTCCGAATGAATGTGATATGCGAAGTCAATTGGAGTGGAGTCTTTAGCTAGACCAACCACATCCCCTTTTGGAGTGAAAACAAAAACCTCCTCTGGAAATAGATCGTCCTTGACGGTTGACATAAATTCCACTGGATCCCGCAGTGCCTTCCCGGATTCAAGTAAGTCTCTTAGCCAAGGGAATTGTCCCCAGTGCTGAGGAGAGGCCTTGGTGCTCGAGCCTTCTTTCTTGTACACCCAGTGAGCAGCTATGCCTTTTTCGGCAATGTCGTGCATCTCCTGAGTGCGAATCTGGATTTCAATCCTTTGGGCACGCGGACCAATAACGGTTGTGTGAAGCGACCTGTAATTATTCGGCTTGGGCATGGCTATGTAATCCTTAAAACGCCCAGGAATCGGGCGCCAGGCGGCATGAACCACACCAAGGGCTGCGTAACACTCCATCTGCGTATTAACGATTATGCGAAAAGCGGTGAGATCGAAAATATCATCAAAGTTTAGCTCCTGCGACTGCATCTTTTGGTAAATCGAATAAAAGTGCTTAGGCCTACCAGACACGTCCGCCGCAATATTGTTTTGCTCGAGTTCGCGCGAAATGAGCCTAACCACTTCGTCGATGTAGCGCTCTCGCTCTCTCTTGTTCTTGTTAACGGCCCGCTTGATGTTGTCGTAAATTTCGGGCTTTAAGTGGCGAAACGACAGATCCTCGAGTTCGGACTTCATCCAGTGAATACCAAGGCGATGAGCAAGCGGAGCATAGATATCTAAAGTTTCCTGAGCGATTCTTCTGCGCCGCGATTCAGAGAGATAACCAAGAGTGCGCATATTGTGTAGGCGATCGCAAAGCTTTACGAGGAGCACGCGAATGTCACGCGCCATGGCGATTAGCATTTTGCGAAAATTTTCCGCCTGCTGCTCCTCCTTGGAGCTAAAATTAATTTTGCTAAGTTTAGTTACTCCGTCAACCAAGGTAGCAGCATCTTCGCCGAACTCTTTCTGTAAATCCTCCAACGTAACGTCAGTGTCCTCCACCGTATCGTGAAGAAGTGCCGCAACAATAGAAGATGTATCGAGCTTGAGCTTGGCAGCGAGAAAAGCAACCTCCGTGACATGAGTTACATAGGGTTCACCAGACACGCGAGTCTGCCCCTTATGGTGATGGAGAACGTAAGAATAGGCGCGGCGCACGCTTTCTATGTCGGGCGCATCTTGATAGCTCTGGATCGCAACGATGATCTCCTGCAACCTCATGGTACGCCTCTTAAACGTCTAGGAAAACAACCCTCCCCGCACACACTCAAGCGCGCGGTGAGGTGAGAAGGACAGTAAAGCAAATGATTTCAGGCTAATAAATATCAAGCATTGCCGCTAACTGGCGACATCCTTTCATCGCTAGAACTAGGCACCTCATCCCAGACAGTTCTGGGCTTATTGCGAAACTTGACCTTGCCATCGGCAATCTCTCTAAGTGCGGTAACAATTTCTCGATTGCTTGTTGAATCTACCACCGCTCCGCTCCCACTTAGTAACTGTTTAGCCCTGACCGCCGCCAACCTTACCAAGTTAAAACGATTCGGCTCCTGCTCTAAACAATCCTCAACAGTAATTCGTGCCATAAAATATACAGTAACTTACTCTAAATTAATAAATAATCAAGATACCTATGCTTCCATTAATGCGCCTAATTATACACGTAACTTCATAAAAACTCTAGCCTTCTAAAAAATTTACCAAGCTAATATACATGGATTTGATATAAACATGAATCAACTTCCGTGCGTTCAATGGACATCGCTCGCGTAAATAGACTAAAATCAGAAGAATTTCATCTGTCGTGAGATAGCAGTTTTCTGGCTAACGGTTTATTTATTAACTAAACATGACCACACTACAATCAAAGCTAGCATTTAAGAAACCACGCTTGGTTAGAAACAAGATTCAGGAGAAGATGTTTCTAATCCCTAGTTTAATCACTGTAATCGGGAGTTTTTGTGGTTTCCTCGCAATTCTTCAAGCGGTTAAGGGCAATTTCGATTACTCAATACGCTGCATAGCTCTAAGTTTTGTCGTCGATGGCCTGGACGGGCGCGTCGCGCGTAGACTTAATGCTACTAGCGCCTTTGGCCGGGAGTTCGATTCGTTAAGTGATTTAGTAGCCTTCGGAGTTGCGCCCGCCATACTTATTTACTCTTGGGCGTTTAGCCAAATTGCCGATGAATTTGGCGTCTTGGTGGTCTTTGCATATATGGTGGCGGGAGCGACGCGTTTAGCTAGGTTTAACATCGATACTCGGTCTAGGAATTACTTTGTGGGACTGCCTATACCGGCAGGCGCTGCCGCTCTTGCATCTCTCGTCTATTGGAATCCGCAGCCAGTTACAAGCTACTACGGAGTCATGCTGCTCTTGATATATTGCGTTATTATAGCCGTTCTTATGGTAAGCACGTTAACTTACCCTAGCGTTAAGAAGATAAAGCTCATAGATGCTGGTAGCATGAGAAATCTCGTAATCCTGGCAATACTGGTTGCGCTTACCTGGTACCACAGCCGCTTGATAATTGTTGGCATATCTACCGGCTATGCACTGAGCGGTTTGTTTATCTATGCAGCTAAAAAGCTTTCGCCAAATATTGCCAACAAACTCAAACTAATCTTTGAACCAAACGAGCACTAGGAGTGTGTTGAAATCGCGCCCATGACGGCCACTTGCTAATTGCTGCTAAATCTTAACGAGTGTTAGAAACCTTAGCGTTCTGTGCATTCATGTGAACCACCTTATTGCCATTGTGCACACCTTCGTTAACGCTCACAAGTTCGCCCATGAGCTCGCTCATGTTAGCTAAACTGTTGTCTTGCTCCTTTACTAATTCCTCTAGCTTCGTTTGAAGTGCCATGGCATCGTGCATTCGCAAGCCTTTAATATAGGCAAAATGCCCCGAACTGCTAGTGGGAGTTGATACGTGTAAAGTTGCCAGGCCAAATATTAGGTCACCAACACCTCTTCGCAGATAGATGTCCGTGATGCGCGACAATGGAAATGAACCGCGTTCCTTGATAATAATGCCCTTAGAAATATACAAATTGCCGCCTCTTACGTGGTAGTCGTAAAACCTGGCTTCCAGTTGTAAGAAAATAAAGCGAATGACACTTGCGGCTAACAGAAGCGCCATCACGCCGATTAGCACTCCCTCAGCCCTCTCGCGCCAAAGATCGTCCTGAATGTAGGCAACGTAATACTCGCTTACCACCCAAGCAACGCCAACCGAAATTAGGAAAAAAAGAAAGAGAAGACTAGCACCCCTACCAGCCCATAAAGTGCTCATGGGGAATTCCTTCTTTAAATCCAAATAATCCGTAACGTGAGACGGCTTATCGCTATGCCCCTGCTGCATAGATAATCTCCATTAAGTATATAAAATAACACGTATTATACACGGCGACGTCTATAGGAGCAACGACCGTAATTACGCATAGTAGTTATGCAAAGTTAACATCAGTTGTTTACATCCGGGCTTATTATTTATTGGGCGCTTTTGTCTTTAAATAAGCCTCGAAATATCCTACCTCAAAACTAGCACCTACCGTTCCATCCTTCTCTATATACATTTGCTGGTAAAGCTCAATAATGTCCACTACTTCATTCTTTGATAGCGGCTTAACCGAACGAGAGAATTCGCCCGAATTAACGCCTAAATTTCTCAAACTATCGACGAAGGCCTGCGCGTTTCTATAATACTCCTTGTACGAAACTTGCCTACAAGAAGCTATATCCAATCCTTTAGCCACTAGAGCGTCGCAAACAGTTTGAAAACTAGGGATTTTCCCCACCGGCATTTTGTCCGGAGCAACTCGTTCTCGAACTGTTCTAAGTTCGGCAAGAGTCCCACTAGTCATCAATGAAAACAAAAAAACACCCCCCTTGGCTAGGAGTTTTTGCAAATTTCCAAACAACTCCGCCAAAGGACTCATCCAGTGAATAGCCGATGCACTTACAATTAGATCGTAGCGACTTAAGGAAGTGAAATAGCGCGCATCACAGCAGAGCCACTCAATGTTTCGATCGTCGTTTAGCTCAGACCGCGCCACTTCAAGCATTTTCTCCGAAATATCTAGCGCGTGAATGAGCGCAAATGGGAACGCCTGTCTTAAAAGCCGCGTTAGCAAGCCCGTTCCGCTTCCAAGCTCGAGTATCGTTTCCGGCGCGCGCTGCACCCTAAACATCTCTAAAAGCTCCACGCAGATCCGCAACTGCAAAGCCGCGCTATCGTTATACGTATTGGCTGCGCGTGAAAACTGTTTTTTTACAGAAAAGTCATCAGTCTTCAAGAATCAACAAACTCCGATATGCACTCACTTACCGCCCTTAGGTGACTACTAACTAAGTCGTGCCCAGCCTCCTCGATGATAACCAAGCTACTGTCCTTTAACTTAGCCGCAAGATAATGAGATGCTTCACACGGAATAACTTTGTCGCAGCGACCGTGTAAGAGCAAAGTAGGGACTCTAACGCCAGGAATCTTGTCTCGCAAATCGACATTTTCCAAATACTCGAGGCCACCAATTAAACTCTCCTTGCCCTCTCTAGTGGCATTCATCACCATGAATTCGGTTTCCTCCTCAGTTAATAGTCCAGGGTAGCTAACTAGAGAAAAAAAATCCCGCAGTGCGGGCTTATCCTCTCGCAAAAAACGCTGTTTCATGAGTCGCAGTGCGCCCAAACTACTGCCATATGGATAATCTTTATCAGAGGTAAATCTGCACGCAGAACTAAGCAGAATTAGTTTTTCGGCGATATTGCTGCCACTTAAAGCTTCTAAGCCTATCATGCCACCCATGGACCAACCAATAAATATCCGAGGTGGTGGCAGGCTTTCTATTAACGCTAAAAGCGACTGAGCGTAAAGCCCTATATCCTTTCTCTCCTCTCTTCTCTTATCACTCTGGCAAGCCACAAGTAATTGCGAAGGCGAGACTAAAAGCGATGACTTTACGCCACCCAGTTTCTCAAGAAGCGGCCTAAACACCTCGGCGCTATGCGCCCAACCACTTAAAAATACCAACGAGGCACTCATGTGATATTAGCGCGTCTTGCGCATTTAAGAACGACATCGGCCACCGCGCTAATCTTCTGCTGATGATAGGCAAGAGACAGCGAAAAGCGAAGCCTCGCCGTGCCCCTCGGCACTGTAGGTTCTCTAATCGCAACCGCAAAAACGCCTTCATCCTCCAAAATACGCGAAAGTGACATCGCGGCGCAGTTCTCACCAACGATAAGCGGAACTATCTGGCTGCAAGAACTGCCAGTGTCTAAGCCGCCATCATGCAGAACACCTCTAAACGAGTCGGCAATTGCCAAAAGCTCAGCACCTAAATGCGGCTCCCTCTCCAGCACTGAAATTGCCTCGCTGCTAGCAGCGACTACGGCTGGTGGCAGGCTAGTATTAAAGATAAAAGGCCGAGAAACGTTTATTAGCAGCTCTGCCACCAACCGCGAGCCAGCGACGAAACCACCATAACTGCCAAGTGATTTGCAGAAGCTACCGGTGCATATATCTACTTTTCCCTGAAGCTCCAGCTGGTTAACGAGACCGCGCCCATTCTCCCCAAAAACGCCGATGGCGTGAGCTTCATCGACGACAAATATCGCACCGAATTTTTCGGCCAACCGAGACATCTCGACCAAAGGTGCGACATCTCCGTCCATACTAAAAACTGACTCTGTAACCAAAAGCACCTTCCCGCCGCTACCTGCTATATCCCTAGCCTTTACTAAAACCCGCGCGAGATGACTAATATCGTTATGCAGAAAGCGCAGGAGTTTTGCGCCACTTAGCGAGATTCCATCGATGAGCGACGCGTGAACGTGTTTGTCGGCAACCACGACATCGTTTCTGTGGACAAGCGCAGTTATAACGCCCAGATTAGCCAAATAGCCGCTTCCGTAGACGATTGCTCGGGGATAACCCAAAAAAGCCGCCAGCCGCTCCTCTAGTTCGCTATGCCACCTAAGTGTTCCCGTTACTAGGCGCGAAGCACTCGAGCTCGTAGAGTTCGTCTCAGATAGCGCGCGCCTAGCCGCTTCAATTACCGAGGGCCTATGGGCTAAATTGAGATAGTCATTTTGTGCTAAGTTTATTAGCCTCCTGCCATTTACATCTATCCAAGCTCCGCTCTGAGGCATCAAACGCAGTTTTCGCCCCAAATCTCTCCCTCGAAGATCCTCAAGAATGTTAGCAATCCACTGCTCGTCCTGCATATAAGGCCTTATAAAGTTAATATTTAACGACCAAACAATTGCGTCATGATAGCATAAAACTCTCAGTTTGTCCGTGCCTTTGCTTCGAATCTCTGCTAACATAATCGACTTATTTGAGCACCGTATATGGAAGTAAGAATTTCAGATCTACTAAAAGATGAGAAAGAGGCTCTCGATCTAATCGAGGAGCGGATTCGGTCGCGACTTGCGGCGGAGGCACCCTTACTGACCGACATTTCGACATACCTTCTAGCTTTGGGAGGAAAGAGGATTCGTCCGCTCGTTACAGTATTGGCGAACAAGCTGTTTGTAAATTCAAGAACGACCGAGGAACTCATAGATGTCGCGGCTGGCATTGAGCTCATTCACATGGCAACACTACTACATGACGACATTATTGATGAGTCACCGATTAGGCGGCACAAAGTATCGGCTTATGTTCGTTTTGGACTCGCGCCTAGCCTGCTAGCGGGCGATTTTCTTTTAGTAAGGGCGTTTGGCCTTTGTGCTCATTTAGATGCGGCGATTGTAGATGCTACTGAGCGCGCATGCGTGGAGCTCACAGAGGGTGAGATCCTCGAGGGTCAGCTTACTAGTAGTAGTCCGCGAAGTTTAGATAGTTACATTGACGTCGTTGGCAAGAAGACAGCCTCTCTTTTTGCGCTGGCTGGCGAGGTGGGTGCGCGCCTAGCGAATGTGAGCGCTCGAAATGTTCAGAAAATGAGAACTTATGGGTATTGGGCCGGCGTGGCATTTCAAATGATTGACGATATTCTGGACGTGGTTTCGACTGAGGATTTATTGGGGAAGCCTAGCGGAACGGATTTAAGGCAGAAGACTCCGTCGCTCGTTAATATTCTCTGGCTCGAAAGTGGCGACAGGAGGGCGTTGGATTTTTTTACCAAAGAGACAATAACGGCTGGCGATAGCGCGGAAGCGATGAACTACTTAAGGAACACTGCGGTTATCGAGCAGTGTAGAGAAGTTGCAAAGAAATACGCTAGCCTTGCAAAGTCAGCGGTTAACGATATAAGCGATGGTGGGCTCAATTTGTTTACCAAAGAGAAGCTTTTGGGTCTAATCGACTACACGTTAAATCGCTGCTTGTAGACTGTGTGTTAAGTCGATACGAGAAAGGGTTTTTTAATTTATGAGTTCGTTAGCAAGCGTTAGGACGGGGCTGGACGAGATGGCGTTGTCGAATTTTGAAAAGCTAAAATCTGCGCGCCTCGGCGTCATTGCGAGCACGGCGAGTGTAGATTTTCGTTTGCGCCATATTGTCGATTTGATGAAAAACAGCGCTAACTGCAATGTCGTAAGGCTTTTTGCGCCGGAACACGGAGTTCGCGGTGTATATCAAGCCATGGAGGAGGTTAGCACATCAGTCGATTTGCATACTGGTATTCCAGTGGTAAGTCTTTACGGGAGTTCTGAGGGAAGCCTAACGCCCAAGCCAGAAACTTTTGAGGATTTAGACGTAGTTGTCGTCGACATGCAGGATATTGGCAGTAGGTATTACACTTATGCCCAAACGCTTTGCTTTGCCATGCGCACAGCTCAAAAGACTGGGACAAAAATACTAGTGCTAGACAGGCCAAACCCCATCAATGGTGAGGATGTGGAGGGCTCGCCATTATGCAGTGAGTGCAAGAGTTTTTGTGGGCAATACCCAGTAGCGAATCGCCATGGCATGACTATAGGCGAGCTTGCGATGTTGATGCACAAGGGCTTTTGCTATGGGGATAACGCCGTGGCCCCGATTCCCTGCGAGCTTGAAATCGTTTGTTTGGAAAACTGGTCGAGAAGGTTATATGCCGATGAGATAAACTGGCGATGGGTTCAGCCGTCTCCTAATATCCCGAGCGTTCATTCGGCCGTTGTTTATCCTGGAGCTTGTCTATTTGAGGCAACTAATATTTCGGAGGGCCGCGGCACGACGCAGCCTTTTGAGTTATTGGGCGCTCCGTTTATCGATGGGCGCGCTTGGGCGGAGGAGACGCTTAAGAGCGAGCTACAATTAGAGGGCGCTATACTTCGGCCAGTTAGTTTTATGCCGCAGTTTGATAAATATAAAGGAAAGATTTGCGATGGAATTCAGATTCACGTCGTCGACCGCGAACGCTTTAAGCCCTTTCGCTGGGCGCTAGCTTTAATTGCAACCGCGGCGCGAATGTATCCTGACAAATTTATTTGGCGGCAGGGGGCTTATGAATTCATTGAGGATGTGCAGGCTATAGATCTTCTTTTTGGCAGCAATGAATTTAGAAAGTGCGTAGAGAGAAAGACTAGTTTAGCAAAACTGTTGAACGCCATTGCTGAGTTTGAGGCCTGGTTTAGGAATGCGCGTCAGGAATTTCTATTGTATTAAACAGCATGAACAAGCTCTATAAGCCACAGGCTGCCCGCATTGATAACTTAAACGTCTTACAGACGAGTTCTCATTGCTCGTTCTACGAGCTGCCAAAAGAGGAGGATATATCGATTTCGCGCTTTCTCGCATCTACTCCTGAAAGCCGAGAGATTTGCAACGATCCCTTTCTGGTGGGCGTTAATTACACGGCGGCGCTTACTAAAACGTGCACTGCGGTGCTCAAGGCTTTTCAAAAAAAAGCGCCGTTTGAGCTTAACGAAAAGCATGCGACGGTACTAAATATTTTAAGAGGCGGCTTAAACTTTGGTTTAAGGGAAGCTCTGTTTAATGCATTCAATTGGAATGAGCACGCTTCTGCTTTTATCAGCGCCCAAAGGGCGCGAAAGAGTGTCGGCAGTGAGGATTGGTATATTTCGGAAAACGAATACCAGAAAGTTTATTTCTCGCCTCAGTCTTGTCTTATTTTTGCCGATGTGGTTGCCACCGGCACTAGCCTAGCCTATGCCCTTCAGCGAGTGCTATCTTTAGCGCGATATGAGGAAAAGGAGATAGAGTCCATTTTGTTTCTCACTATTGGTGGCATCAAAGCCGAACAGCTGTTGCTGAGCGCCGACAAATATTGTCGTGAGCATTTTCGGACTTATAGTGGGGCAGCGGTTATCTACTTAGAAGGCCGCTTCGACGTAGCGACTTCTCATTCCGACTTAAGAATAAAAATATCTGGCACTGACCTCTTGCGCAAGAACGCCTTGCTTACGCCGGAGTTTTTCAATTCTCAATACGACGATCCCGCGTTCCCATTAGAGCGCTGTGCCATTTATGACGCCGGCTCTCGTGCGTTTTTAGTGGAAGAGCATTACCGCGATGTCCTCGACTATTGGCGACAGACTCTAGCTCTCGCCAACAACGGCAGTACCTACGAAGAACTCCTCACCGAACGCTGCCCCGACCTAACCCCAGACCGCTTCAAATCCCCCAACCTTTCCGATCTCTGCTGGCGTCAGGTTCACAGGCTGCAGGAGAGGTTGAAGGGTTGTAGCGAGAGTTAGCGACGCGCTACTTGCCATTGGAGGCGGACACAACTACGCGAAGTTATTTAGTAGTCACGATTTCTCGGCTTCTATAGCATTCTGGCTAAGGTCGCCTAAATAGGCTGGCAGTTCCACGCCCGCCATATTTGCAACTTCATGAAGAGGCGGAAGAGCCTTAATTAGGTTGCTCATAAATTTCGACGTAGAACTGGTTCCGTTTTCGCCCCCGGAACTGTCCCATACAGTTACCTTATCGATCTTAATATTCTTAATCGCCTCAACTTGCAGTTTTACGACCTCTTCGATTTTTTCTACCATGAGCATAGTAGCTGCGTCTTTTGGCCCGTCATTACAAGCGTCGACCATCTGCGCATATCCATTCGCCTTCGCCTGAAGTATTTTTCCAATGCCCTCGGCTTCGGCGGTCTTAACGGCGATAATAGCAGCCGCCTCACCGCCCGCCTCTCTGCGCAAGCGTTCCGCCTCCGCCTCGGCGTCGATCTCCACTTTGCGCTTCTCAATCTCCCGCGGCACTACCTGTTCAGCAATTAAACGCTTCTCCTCTGCCTTAGCTCGCGCTAACTGAATTTCCGCCTCGGCTTGCTGCTGAGCAACAGTCCCTCGCTGATGCGCCGCAGCCTGCTTCTCGGCCAAATCGGCATCGTAACTAGCAATGGCAGCATTGGCCTTGTTCTCTCCCTCAACCGCCTCGGCGTTAAAGGCCGCAACCTTAATGCGCCGCTCGCGATCGGCATTCGATGCGCCAATGTCTCCCCGCTTCTCCTCCTCCGCCACATCTATCTTCGCTTGGTTAATAGCTACAGCGGCAGCCTTCTTGCCAATGCTTTCAATATACCCCGACTCATCCGTAATATCGGTAATATTAACGTTAATTAACGTAAGTCCAATTTTTTGTAGCTCCGGGCCAATGTTATTTCTAATCGCCTCCAAGAAGCGCTCGCGATCTTGGTTTATCTCCTCAATGGTAAGCGAGGCAATTGTTAAACGCAGTTGACCAAAGATTATTTCCATCGCCATGGACTCAATATCTTGCTGATCTAAATCGAGCAAGCGCACAGCGGCATTGGTCATATTCTCCGGATTTGTGTCTATAGCAATAGTAAACGTCGATGGCACGTTCACGCGAATGTTTTGCTGGGACAAGGCGCCCTTAAGCGGAATCATAATGGTTAGCGGAGTTAAATCGAGAAATTGCGAGTGCTGGAACAGCGGAACAACAAAAGTCGCTCCACCGTGATAACACCTAACCGAACGCCCAGCGCCAACACTGCCCTGAACTGCCAAAATCTTATTCGCCGGACAGCGCACGTAAATTCGTCCAGCCAAAAAAACTAAAACAATAAATAACAATACAAAGCTTGCAATCGCAACTATAAGATAAACATAGCCCATTTTTGCCAATTCCTCCTAATTTCCCTTTACTCGCTGCACTAATACACCCGTAGCTCCCATTAACCCTATTACCCGAACAGGGACAAAGGACTCAATCTCTTCTCCATGCTCAGATCTAGCATCTATTTCTCGAAGCATGCCATCACAGGTTACCTGAATTTTTCCCTGCCCTTTTGCGGGGATCCTCTGATATACTTGCGCTTCGAGCCCTATTAAATCCTTCATCTTAAAATCAGCCCCACGACTTTGCAGTCCCATGAGCCACTTAAAAAAATAGGCAGTAAGAACCAATGTAAGACCTCCAAACAAGGTCGCTATTATTAGCGAAAAACTTGGACCCAGTTTGTACTGAACATAAGCAGCAAGTCCAACCCACCCAAACATCATGAAAAACGCCGCTACACTATTTAGAGAAACCAGCTTAAACGCCATCTCGGTATCATGGCTGTCCTGAACGTGCGGCATATCGCCATGACTATCCAAGCTTCCATCGGCGTGTCCTGCGTCTAGATCGCCAGTTCCAAAACCACCAACCAACACCATCATCACCCTCAGCAAAAAAAACAAACTGCCACAAATAGCTGAACCCATGAAAGTGAGTTCAATGGCACTGGGCGTATCTGATAAAAAAAACATTTCCTCGCACTCCCTAACGTTACGTTTCTAGACCAAAACAACTAAACTACATATATATTAACAGCCGCCTACGGCAAAGGATAAAACGGCGTTTCTGCCACTGGCACTCCGCTATGTGCCCCAAGAACAGATGCGGCAGAAACAGTATATTGTGCCCCCTGAACAGAGCGGATGTATAGGGTTTTATTAGACGCTCTATAAACTCCAAAATCGCTGCTTGCCGAAGACGTAAAATGACCAGCCACGGGAATGTCGCCAGGTAGTCCCCATTGGAAGACACCGTAATTTCCTCCAGAATAAAGCAGAAACCACATGCCTAAACTCTCTCTCCAAATGGCTCTATCTATACGGCCATCGCTATCGAAATCACCCACCCGCGGCGCATCTCCTGGCAGGCCCCATTGTGTAACCGCTAATGGCGCAGCAGAGCGAGCGTCCAAAACATACCAATTTCCGTCTGCCGGACGCCAAACCGCCGCGTCATCCCAGCCATCACCGTTAAAATCTGCCGGCACTGGTACGTCGATTGATAGTCCCCAGGTAAAAACCATCGGCAAGCCATTTTGCGAGCGAATTATCCACCACTCGCCAACTCCTAAAGCGCCAACAGGCCGATAAATCGCAATGTCCGCCTTGCCATCGCCGTCAAAATCAGCCGCTACGGGTTTATCGCCAGATGTGCCCCAGGCGGCGGTGTTAAGGCCAATAACTTGAAAAGAGCCAGAGAGGTAATAGAACGTCCAGAACCCCCCGCTATATACGGCAATATCAGCTACTCCATCTCCGTTATAATCTCCGCGCAAAATGTGCGAGTCCGAGCCAGCACTAACTCCGATGTTGCTGATGCCGCCAAGACCAACTGAGTACAGTCGATCCGTTGAATCAACAAAAAGCCCCACATAATCTATCCCGCCTGAAAGCCCCGCAGTGCCGCTCTTTTGACTATTTCGCATTGCGTAATATCGGCTCTCGACAAGACTAACTACATCCGTAGGCAAGCCAAAGGCATGAGATGCTGCACTTGAGTCATCAGCACGCCAGTACCAGGTAGCGACACCAGGACGATATACGACTAGGTCGGCGTCTCCGTCGCCGTCCATATCTTGTGGCGATGGGACATCGCCACCGAGACCAAACTGTATACTAGATAAGGAACCACTTACATACCACTCTCCCGTTATTGGACGCCATACTGCAATATCGCAGTCGCCGTCGCCATCGTAGTCAGCAGGCACAGGTATATCGTAATCCAAGCCGAACTGGGTTTCCCCGCTGCCATTTACCAACCACGTACCAGTACTCGGCCTATATACGGCGACTTCATCGTCACCATTCCCATCGTAATCACATGGAACTGGAATGTCCCCTCTTGCTCCGATGCTAGCGATTACGTCGCTAACGCCATCGCTGGACTTTCGGTAAATGAATGCTCCTATGGCAGGGCGAAAAACTGCAAAATCAGCTCGACCATCTCCATCAAAATCTCCTGGAGCGGGCAAATCGCCATCCAAACCAAAAGAAAGCGTTGTCATGGCTTCACTGCCCGAATTTCTGACAAACCACATACTAAGAGAAGGGCGAAAAACCGCTACATCAGTAATGTTGTCGCCGTTGTAATCAGCCGGCACCGGAACGTCGCCACTAAGGCCAAAAGATGTTGAAGCGGGCAGCCTAGCCGAGCCAAACCCAAATGTTTCAAAATACCACTCACTCGTAGAGGGGCGATAAACCGAAACCTGTGAACGGCCTTCGCCAGTATAGTCGCCAAAAATATGAGAACTTGGTCCCTCATCTACGCCTGGAGCGTCGGACACATCAATCGTTATGGTCGTAGTGTCGGTTTCTCCAAACACATCCCTAACTTGCACTACGACCGAATAATCTCCACTTTGGCTACCGCTCGGCACCCAGCTAAATGAACCGTCTAAGAACCCGAGCGATGCTCCACCTGGTAACCCATTGGGGGCCGAAAATGCTAGAATATCCCCATCGGAATCGCTAGCGGCGACGACAAACTCTAGTTTCTCTCCTTCCGACACGTCATAAGATAAGGCTGAGGAGCCAAACTCTGGGGCGCGATTTGTATTTTGAATAGTTATTACTACCGCCTCGCTGTCGCTTAATCCAGTAGAATCGGTAACGGTAAACGTAACAATTCTCTCGGCCGTCCAGCTCCCGCCGCTAACTGCGCTATATGGAGCAGTATACGAAAAATTGGCTCCGCTTAAAGTAGCTCCACTTGGAAGAGAATCAGCCGAAAACGCAAGCGAGCCCCCATTCACATCAGTTGCCGAAAGTGTAAAGCTCAACGTAGAGCCCTCAGCAACGGAACGCGAGCCGATTGCTCCCAGAACGGGCGGACTAGGTTCGCTAGGCACGCCGGGGTCGTCGATAGTAGTCAAGCAATCAGATCCAGAAACCACAGAAGATATCTGACTAATACTTGAAGTCGAAAAAGTCGCCACATCAGAGATTAGGAAGGGGCACATTATGTATTCTTGCCCGTTGCTACAATTGTCGTGCCCAGCGCCAAAATTGTGTCCTATCTCATGGGCGGCCAAAGGAACCGTCAAAGAGCGCGTGCTAAAGTATTGTCCGGTTCCGTAGGCAAAGCTGCTACAAATTGCGCTAACGTACGCCAACCCAGCAACGCTATCATCGTAATCCTTACCCGACCACAAGTGAGCTAAATCGTAATTAACTGACCCTCGGAAACGCGACTCCCAATACATTAAAAACTCATCCAGGGACGTATCTGGCGAGGTGCTCGAATATGGGTCAGAACTTGTGGTCCAGGCATTTTGAAACGTAACCACCAAAGTAACCCCTAACTGCGACCGATAAAGGCCGTCCACTCCATTCAAAATCGCTAATATCTCAGCGTTGGCGCTACCACTGCTCCCTAATGTCTGCACATATTCGTAATCGGCCTCAGTGGCAATTTGTGCCTGGCGGAGCGTAGCCGACAATGGCTCATAGCTCCTCTGCAACTCATCGTTTTGGTAATAGTGCGATACACTTACTCCGCAGCGGATGGCCATTTCCCGTAGCTGCTCGGGCTTGACCATCTCGACCGAAAGCTTTTCGTTGCTATTATCGGTTGCCTCTACACTGTAGTACAAATCATTTGCCCTGACATAGCCACTTAACCGCTTTTCTCCCGTATCCGCCCGCGACACCAGTGCAAAGCGGGCAAAATCGGTTGCAATCCCTGTATCTACTGTGCCAGTAAACAAATCCGTCGCATATGCGGCATCATCCAGCTCGACACCCCTAGCACTTAGCGTTTGCGCAATATATCCGTGGGCGCGAATGTCGTGTGGCTCAATGCGCACCTCCACATCGCCATCTTGAGTTGCTAAATTAAAGGTCACAGCAGTTGCTACGCCGATAGCTCTATATTGCCTTGCGGCCGCCGCCATTGCTGACAATGTAGCAGGCGACACGCTACTAAGTTGCACCGACTCAGCGGCAAGGGATGAGGGAGCAATGGCAGAAAAGAGAAATAAAATTGAAAGACCCAAAGCCCCAAAACTGTTTTTTGAAACCTTCATAGAGACGCCATGACGCTTAAATTAAGGTCTGAAGACCTTCGCTTTCAGAATTGATGTTGCGGTTTACTGCCTCAAACGTTTTTGTTTGCTGCAAATTCGTCGAGACTATCTCGGCAAATTTCGCTAATTCGTTATGGGCCTCATCTATTTGCTTTAACGCCTCGTCAAATATTAGGGCAAATGACTTCGCATCTTCGCAGCGGGCAGCTTCGACAGTTCCCGAAAACTGTATAAAGCGAAGAGCCTTCACAAACCTCTGCAAGTCCGCAATCTGCTGATTCATAGCGTTTAGGTCGCTATTTAACATGTTGAGAAGCGGAGATATCTTTTTAAGTCTTACTAACAATGTATCCACCAGAAGCTCTATATGCTCCCTTATGGCGCAATCGTTTTTTTCACTCTGCGACGACTGCTCTGTGGCAGCAGTATGTTCGTCCAATAGCTCCTTAACAAACACACAAATCATCTCCACTTGAAGCTTTGGAACGATTAGATCAAAGGTCAATTCTCCCAAAGAACTGCTTAGGGAGGCGATGCTAGTCGTTAACTGCTTTACGGCAGCTGAGCCTTCGTTAGAACTTCGACCCATGGTCTCAGCTACTACCGTAAGCGCCGCACCTGTGTCCTGTAGGCGACAAGCCTCTACAACGGCATTGAGTGAGAAACGCCTTAGCGATTCGGCAAGTTTTAGGATAAAGGTGGATTTATGCAACAGTTGCTTGTTTAGATTTTCAAAATTACCTACGTTGCCAAAAAGGGTGTTTAGGTGATTATCTAGGCTTTTACACGTTTCTAACAAACCACGAAGCTTGTGATTAGCGTCAATCGCTGGAGTATCGCTCCTTTTAGCTCCATTTGAGAAGCTGGTTGAAGCCTTCTTATCGGGTTTATCATTTGCTTCTATAGCCTGACGTCTAGACAGCATTTCTGTGGAAAAAATAGCCCACATAAATTCGTCGTAGCTATTAAATCCCTTGGATTTTAGCAACTCGAGTGTTCGCGCCAATCCAGCCTGAATTCCACGCTTGAGCGCATTCGGCTCACCGTCAGCCTCTACGGCCCTTTCAGTCGCGAGGACATCAGCATATACGGCCTTAACGACATCGAATATTGGACTAGATGGTTTGATGCGAATCGACAAATATCCACCCTTGCACGGAAGAACGCTTGCTAACACCCAGTAATAGCTTCCATCTTTAGCCATGTTCTTTACATAGGCAACTATTGGTCTATCTGCCTGAATAGTGTCCCACAATAACTGAAACACCGCTCTCGGCATATCTGGATGCCGTATGATGTTGTGAGGCTCTCCAATCAGTTTTTCAAGCTCGTAACCAGCAACTCTCGAAAACACTTTATTGCCATAGCGAATAATTCCCTTGGCATCAGTAGTTGAAAAGAACAGCTCCTCGATTGCAAATGTCCTTTCCCTGTCTAGAGGTTTAACGTTTGGGATTGCCATACATGTATAGTCCTACTTGTTGAGAGTTATACCGACTGCCTGCAAGTCTAATATATCGACCCATGCCAGGTTTTCTTGAGCTAGAAGAAAAATGTAGCAAAAATAAGACCTTAGACGATCAAAGAAAGCTCCCACCTTTGGCCGTCCTTAGCCCCTACCTTGCGAGCTAAGCCAAAGAAGTGGTTAAAGTTATCAAAAAGAGCTGCTACCTCAGCATTCCCTGAAGCGATTGCAGCTGCCGACTCTATAGCAGGAGTTGTCCTAAGCGGGTTTTGATTTCCCATTTTTAGAAGCTGAGAATCCCTTTCCTCAAAAGTAATTCGTGGAAGATGCTCTACCAATCGCTCCATATCCAGAAACCAGTTCGGTATTAATGGCGCTTCGAGCAATCTCTCCAAAGTTACAGCCTCGCTAACTAAGAAGTTGCACGACGCAACTCTTCTAATGCTCTTAACGCACGCTGGAACTCCCAAATACTTGCCAATATCTCGCGCAACAGCCCTAACATACGTGCCCTTAGACACAGTCATCCTGTAAGCGAGTTCATATGGTGCGTCAATAAATTCTAGCGACATGGCATGAATAGTAACTGTGCGTCCGGAAAGAACCACCTTTTCGCCTTGACGCGCTAACTTGTAGCTTCTCTGGCCAGCGATTTTTATAGCCGAGTACTCTGGTGGAACCTGGAGAATCTCCCCAACAAATGCTCTCTCGAGCTCGCGCTCGATACCTCTATCTCTCGCGCAAGCTGTGCGAAGAGGTTCTAATTCGCAATCCTCACTAATTGTGTTGCCACTAATATCATCTGTATCGGTAGCTCTCCCTAGCAAAAAGACACCTTCATAACTCTTTTTCCCTTCAAGCAGAAGCGATTGCAGGCGAGTAGCTTTGCCAAACAAGACTACGAGCAGGCCAGTAGCAATAGGATCCAATGTGCCGGCGTGGCCAAGCCGCTTGAAGCCAAAGCGCGCTTTGATTTTCTGAACCACAGCAGACGACGTAAGACCTTCTGGTTTATCTACGAGTAACGCACCACTTTGAGGAACTACTTGCGACACGAAAGTAAAAAATATTAATAAATCCTAGGGGCCTCGCTGAAGGTTATTTATGACATTTCCAAAAAGGATTTTTGTAAATGTCATAAACAGCAAGTGTGTAAGCGCTTGCCAATAAACAACAAATGCCGTTTCCAAAAAGTAAAATATTTAAGTCACTTTCTGGAAACGGCATAGATGCTTTTCGAGCTCGGCGACAATTTTCCTTTCAACATCCTCTCTACTGCCGCGCATCCTGCATCCCGCTGCTGCGTAGTGTCCGCCACCGCCAAAAACTGCTGCAATGTCCTGTACGTTAAGGCAACTAGCCTTGGACCTTAAACTTAGCTTCCAGCCATCATCGGTTTCGCGCATAAAAACAGCTCCTATGGTTCCGCGCAGAGCTCTCACGTCATCGATGATGCCTTCCGAATCCTGAGCAGTGGCACCGCACCTATCGAGCATCTCCTTCGTAACGACAACCATGCCAACCTGGCCATCGAGAATAATGTTCGTCACTTCCATAGCTAAGGCTCTTAGTTGCATCACTCTAGCTGGAACGGAATAATACAGCCAATTTGAAACGCGCTCAGGCTGCGCCCCACATCTAACGATCTCAGCAGCGCACATAAAAACCTTCTCATTGACGTTTGAATACCTAAAACTCCCAGTATCGTCGGCTAGACCAGCATACAAGAGATTCGCCATTTCAGTATCTACACTTACGCCAAGCTCTTTAATTAGAGAAAAAACAATTTGCGCACTAGCCGCTGCTTCGCAGTCGACGTAATTAATCTCGGCCCAATTGGAATTTGAAACATGATGATCCAAGTTAAACGTGAGGCTTGCTCTTTTGAGCAAGAGCTCAAAATCGTCCCCAAAGCGATTAGCCGTTGCAGCATCCAAACCCACAAAGGCGTCGAATTCTTTCTCTGGAATCGAATGAATTGGAGAGACCCCAGATCTAAAAGGCTCCATCCGTTCTGGAAAGACATCGAAGAGGTAAACTACCACCTCTATGCCAAGCAAACGCAAGGCCAATGCGAGAGCAAAGCTCGAACCAATTGCATCTGAATCGGGAGAAATATGAGTGCTCACCAGCACTTTTTTACAAGCACCTAAGCGCCTCGCAATATCTGCTAATTGCTCTTTGTTCAAACTCACAAACCCGCCTTTTCGAGCAACATATCTATACGCGCTCCGGTTTCTACGGAACTGTCATACTCAAAAATCAACTCTGGCACGTATCTAAGTTCGAGCTCTTCACCGATTCGCCGACGCAAAAATTTTGTAGCTTTTTTTAAGGCTGCGTCAACTGCCGCAATTTCCTCGCGATTCAAAAAAGCCGACTCATTAGCAGAGTTCCCAATTGCGCCAAAATAGCTCCAGTAAATGCGCGCAACTCTTCCGTCTGGCGACAGCTTTATTCCCGTAATACTAATAAAACCCAAACAGGGATCGCCAAGCCTTCTTATCTCCTCGGCTAAAAAGGCGTGCACTCTCTCGGTCTTTCTCTCTTTCTTATACATCTATGAACCTAAGTTGGCCTTACTTCTTCGAGTTTATATACTTCGATAATATCCCCATCCTTGATATCCGAGTAGCCATCAATTCCAATTCCACATTCATACCCACTACCCACCTCTTTGACATCGTCCTTAAATCTCCTAAGGCTCGCCATTTTTCCCTCAAACACCACCCGACTATCTCTAATCAAACGCACATTTGCACCCCTCTCGATAATGCCGTTTAAGACGTAAGACCCTGCAATGGTGCCAAGTCTTGGAACCTTAAAAGTAGTCCTTACCTCAGCTCGACCGAGCGACTTTTCCTTGTAGGTCGGCGCCAAAAGCCCAAGCATTGCACTCGTAAGAGAGTCTAATAACTCGTAAATAACTCTAAAGAAGCGCACGTCAACTCCATACTTATCAGCCATGTCGCTAGCCCCGGATTCAAAGCGCACGTTAAAGCCGACAACCACAGCACGCGAAGAATGAGCGAGCTGTATATCGCTTTCGTTAATACCACCGACCCCCGCATGTATGACCTTTACCTGCACATCGTTTCTTTGCAGGTTGCCAAGCGATTCCTTAAGCGCCTCAACTGAGCCTTGGGTATCGGCCTTTACGATAACTGGCAACTCATGCACAGCTCCCTGCTTCATCATTTCCGAAAACGTCTCCAGGCTCATTGCGCCGCGAACAGCCCCCTTCTGCGCCAGCTCTTTATTGCGCTTGCGTAGCGCCCTGTGCTCCGCCACCTGCCGCGCTTGCGCCTCATCCGCCATGACGAAAATCTCATCTCCCGCTTCTGGGGTGTCCGAAACTCCTAACACTTCGACCGGAAAGCCTGGGCCCACCTCCTTAACCCTAACGCCATCATGCGACCATAAGGCTTTTATTTTACCAGTAGTAGCCCCTACTAAAAACACATCGCCTTCCCTTAACGTCCCATTTTTCACCAAAACTGTAATGACCGCGCCGCGTCCTCTATCTAACATCGATTCAATGACGACGCCGTAGCCTGCTCTATCTGGGTTTGCCTTAAGCTCGAGCATCTCTGACTGCAACAAAATGCCCTCTAGTAACTCATCGATACCCTGTCGCGTGCGCGCCGATACCGGGACAAACATCACCTGTCCTCCCCAATCCTCTGGAATTAAACCCTGATCGGCAAGCTGTCTCTTGACGAAATCGATATTGGCACCTTCCTTGTCTATCTTATTAACAGCCACAACTATTGGAACTTCAGCTGCGCGCGCGTGATTAATCGCTTCAATAGTTTGAGGCATTACGCCGTCATCGGCAGCAACTACGAGCACCACGACGTCAGTAACCTTAGCACCGCGACCGCGCATAGCCGTAAAAGCCTCGTGCCCCGGAGTGTCGATAAAAGTCACGAATTGACCATTGGGAGCGCGCACATTGTACGCCCCTATGTGCTGAGTAATTCCTCCAGCTTCCCGCTCGCTAACGGAAGTCTTGCGAATAGCATCGAGCAAGGAAGTCTTACCGTGATCTACGTGGCCCATGACGGTAACAACCGGTGGCCGAGTTACCAGAAGCGCACTTTCATCGGCCTTTTTAAGCTCAGACAAAAACTCCTCTTCATCATGGCCGGTATTGGCTGTAGTAAACCCAAATTCGCTCGCCACGACAGTAGCGGTATCGAAATCGATCAATTGATTTACGCCGGCCATTACGCCCAAGCTCATTAGCTTAGTAATAACATCGCCGACCTTTGCTCCCATGTTTTTTGCGAGCTCGCCAACGGAAATTTCCGAATCGATCTTAACCACCAATTTAGAGGCCCTCGTTGGACCAGACTCGCGAACCTCGGCCTTTTGAACCAATACATCCGCCCTTCCCTTTTTAGGTTTTCTATCTCGACCTTTTCGCCATACGTCGCGATCCGTCTCGTAATCCAGTAGTTCGTCCTTCTTTAGAACTTGTTTCTTTGGTTTAAGGCCGCCGCGATCCAGCTTTGCACCTCCATCGGCCCATTTACGCGTATGCTTTCCAGGCTTGTGCGCAGACGGCGATACCTCCTCCTCTAATTCCTCAACAATTTTTACTTTTTTTACAGCCGGTTTCTTCTCAGCAGGCGCCTTTTCTGGCAGGGCGATTTTTCCAAGAACTTTTAACGCCCTAACATCGTGCCGACGCCTAACTTCATCCAGTGGATCTTCCTCACCACTAATCTCAGCACCATCTACTGTCGCAGGTTCTTGCTCCTGGAAAATACCTATCGCCCCTACCTCCGAGTCACCTAATTCCTCGCTGCTAGCTCCATTATTTAGAACTGCATGCTGTTCTCGAGATTGAGCATCCTCAGGAACCAACGCCTGCTGAGCTGCGCCAGTAACCTCTGGGCTGCTAATCTCAGTTAGGTTTGGCGACCTGAGCGACCATTTTTTTTCTTCAATCGGCTGCTCAACCTCTTCTTCCTCCTGCTCATTATCGCTAGACCGTTCAAAAAGCGCGTTTGCTTGGGCCAATGCCTCCTCGCGCGTTCGTCGCTCATCCAAATAATTCGGCAGGTCACCTCGCAAGTCATCCACACGACTGCTCGAAATAGCCAAGTCTAACCTCGCACCCTCTGGAGCCTCGTCCTCGCTTTTTTTTCTGCGCCTAATGACATTGCCCATGCGACGTTCAATGCCTGAGCCATTTTTCATCTTGACGTCTCGCACCGTGTCCTCGGCACTGCTACTCACGGCCTCGCGAATTACCGAACGGCGCACGCGATCTGCTTCATCGTCGCTTAACGAGTTGGAATGAGAACTCTTGCCGCCGATACCTAGCTGCGCACATAACTCGATAACAGCCTTATTTTCCAACCCTAGCTCTTTGGCTAATTCGTAAACTCTAATATTCGACATAACTCAATTGCTCAATATCCTTACCTGCCGTCGCTCTTTACCGAACCCAGGCGAAATGCTTTCTTCTCACATCCCATCAACAAATCCTCGTTATCCCCATCGCCCTCTAACAGATTCCTAATACTTAAATGGGCACCTTTTAGCCTCTTAAACAAAGCGCGGTTACCAGTTTTCTTCGCATCTTCACTGACTTCCCTGCCGCTTCCGCGCAACAGAGAAGAAATTACAGAACTAGCCGCTCGGGGACTAAACAAGCATTCGGCCTTCTTATGACAATAAGCCCCACGCCCTAAACATTTTCCAACTCTGTCTAGTTTAGCAGTTTTTAGCAAATCAGTGTTTAAGCCGCTGCTTTCGCAGCGCAAACCTGCTGACTCGCTGCGCAAACACTCTCTGCGAAACGCGAAACGCCACAACTCCTCCTTTGCGCCGCGCTTTCTGCATACTACACATGTGCGCTGGGGCTTTGCCCTCACTCTCGACCTACGCCCCCTTAGCTCTCGACCTACACCCTCTGTTGAAATTTCAAAAACGACTCCGTCGCCTTACAGACTACTGCCGCCTGATCTTCCTGCAAGCCAGTAGCGCGAGATAAGTCCTGTGGACTTATGGAAGCAAGGCTCTGAATTGTCACAAAGTTGTTTTTAACTAGCACCTCTCGGAATCCCTCCGGCAATACCAGCTGATCTATATCCGTAGCAACCGACTCGTCAGTAGACTTAGGGCCGCTGCCGTTAACCTTTTCCTCATCCAGCAATCTAGCCGCTCCTCCGATGATGTCTCTGGCTCTTAGCTCGTCAATTCCCTCGATGGAGGTGAGATCTTCCACAGACGCATTGCTCACCTCCTGAATAGTTCGATATCCCTGTTGATACAAAAGCTCTGCTTCGCCAAAACCAATTGCGGGAATCGATTGAAGCGCCTCTCGTGCTCGCTTCGACTCTTCCTCGGCAACTGACTCGCTGCGCACATCAATCCTCCAGCCCGTTAGCTTTGAGGCCAGCTTAACGTTTTGTCCCTGGCGTCCTATTGCTAACGACAGCTGATCGTCTGCTACAACGACCTCCATCGCGTGCTCCTCCTCGTCGACGATAACGCGCACAACTTCCGCAGGTGAAAGCCCTCTAGCGACAAAACTCGGAGCATCCGGTGTCCAGGTAACGATGTCGATGCGTTCACCTCTTAACTCAGACACCACTGCCTGCACCCTGGAGCCCTTTATCCCAACACAAGCCCCGACTGGATCCACATTTGTATCGTTAGAATATACGGCGATTTTCGCGCGCTCTCCTGGTTCGCGGGCAACGCTCTTAATCTCCACAATGCCCTCGGATATTTCGGGAACCTCAATTTCAAACAGCTTTCGCATAAACTCCGGATGGCTTCGAGTAAGGACGATTTGCGGTCCGCGACTTACCGGAGCGATGTCGAGAATCATTGCACGGATGCGATCGCCCTGTCGATATCTTTCGCGCTGAATCTGCTCACGCGCCGGCAACAGGGCATCGGTCTTGCCGAGGTTAACAATAATATTTCCGCGCTCAAATCTCTGCACAATGCCGTTTACTATCTCGCCCTTGCGGTCGCGGTACTCGCTATAGATGACATCGCGTTCGGCATCGCGAAGTTTTTGAAAGATGACCTGTTTGGCCGTCTGCGCCGCTATTCGGCCTAATTCTGAGGAATCGATTTTGCAGCCGATCTCGTCACCTAACTCGCAATCGGGATCGTAATCGCGCCTAGCGTCTTCCCAGCTCATCTGAGTAAGCGGATTGTCAACTTTCTCCACCACCGTCTTGAACTCTAGAACCTCGATTTCTCCCAGATCGGAATTATAGCTAGCCTCTAGATTCAGATTGTGGCCAAAATGCTTCTTTGCCGCACTAAGCACCGCAGACTCCAAGGCCGATACTAGCACGCTAGTGCTAATGCCCTTGTCTCGACCAACCTGATTTACGATCTGTTCTAGATCAAACTTTATAGCCATACGCAATTATTTCCTCAACCCGTTACAATTCTCAAAATTAAAATCTATTCTTGCGCTCTTAATGCTCGCATATGGGACGACAGCCCCTGTTGCGTCCTTTCCTTCCTCTTCTACGGTAATGTTTAGCTCATCCGCGGCCTTCAATGTTCCGCGAATAGTTCTAGCTCCTCGGTTAGCCACCTTTTTGCCGTCATCACTAGTTTCCGCCCCGTAAAGTGTTAGGCGAACTCTTTCTCCCACGGCGCCCATAAAATGACGCTGTAAGCGCAAATTGCGATTAATGCCTGAAGACGACACTTCTATGCGCATCTCCTCGCTCAACCCAAACCTACTAGCCTCTACAGCAAAAAAAGTAATCAATCTCTTGCATAACTTTGAGCAATCTCCGCTGCTAACGCCGCCTGCGATCTTTCCATCGCCACCGCTCTTGCATACGTAGATAATCACACTACTATTGCCCTGCAAGGCAGCGTCATAAAGCGTAACGCCATCATCTTCCGCGAGAGAAGCGAGCTCGCGCCAAAGTTCGCTATTGACATCGACAAACGCCATAAACTATCAACTCATCCCAACAGTCAAAAAACACTACTCCCGAGAACGCCGCGCCACCCACATCAGCGAGTTCAAACAAGTCCACATGTAGTGAAGTTAGAACCACCCGAGCGCAGATAAAACAGCTATAATGCAGCCTACTTGCTAAGAGAACTTGCGCCTTGGCGCCGGGAAAACTGGAGAAAAATTAACACGCTCGAAAAAACTTTTTGATTATAGCAGTTTAGCTAAAAGGCTTCAACCATAAAGGCAAGCAATGTCTCGAAGTGACTAAGTCCCCGTATTTATTATCGTTTTGGACCTACGCTGGGTCTTGAGAAAAAAAATGAACGTCAATTTGCCATATGCCATTTACAAAAAAGATTTTTTTAAATGGTATAAACAGCAAGTGCGTAAGCACTTGCCAATAAACAACAAATACCGTTTCCAAAAAGTAAAATATTTAACTTACTTCTTGGAAACGGTATGGCCTTGAATTGCAAGGGCACATGAAAAAAAGCTATTTAATTATTATTGTTGAATGTCATTCGTCTAACGTCATGCAGTGTAATTATTGTTAACTGGGAGAAATACAAATGAAGAGAAGCTACATAGCAAAATCAGTTTTTGCCGTATGCGCGGTAATGGTTCTCAGCACGCCTGTGCTGGCTGAGCGAAATGGCAAGTGGGTCGACCAGAAAATAGAGCGGCTTCAGGCCAAGCTCGAGCTCACGGATGACCAGGCTAACCAAATTGCCGAAATTTTTTCGCAAATGAAAAAAGATAACAAGCGATGCAATTCCCTAAATAAGTTTTCCGAGAGAAGGGATTGCCGGCAAGCAAAACACGACGAGAAGGTTAAGAAGGTTCAATCAGTTCTAAACGACAAGCAAAAAACTCAATTCGAGGAAATGAGAAAGAACTGGAAAGGCGATAAAGGGATGCCATGCGGGCATAACTGCGGCGGTGGTAGCTGCGACAAGGCATAGCTTAAAAACATAGTTGCCAACTGGCAGGCTCCGAGGGCGCCTGCCAGTTTACGACGACGACACGGTCGAATAAACCCGGGGAGTTTCACACCGTGTTTACTCGACCAAAGTTTTTTTTAAAGAAAGCCCTAACGATCCACCCAAACCGCCTTGATATTTACAAACTCCCGCATCCCCTCTCTTCCCAACTCCCGCCCAAAACCAGAATCCTTAACTCCCCCGAAGGGCGTGCTGGGGTCGGAGTGGATTATTCCGTTGATTACTATGTTGCCAGCATCGACTAGACGAGCCAAAGCTTTTCCGTGCTCTACGTCCTTAGTCCAAATACTTGCTGCCAAACCAAAGTTAGTGTCATTTGCAATGGAAATAGCTTCGTTTTCCTCCTCAAAGGAAACTATGTGCGCTACTGGCCCAAAAAGTTCTTCTTGAAAAAGCGATAGTTGCGTGGACGCCGAACTGAGCACTAGAGGTGCAAAGAAAAAGCCTTTAGGTGGCAGTGAAAGACCCTCTTTTGAAATCACCGTGGCCCCTAAATTGACAAGCCTTTCTACTTGGCGCTGCAACTGAGATTTTAAATCCGCTCGCGCTAAAGGACCCATGGTAACTTCTGGATCCAGCGGATCGCCGAGCACTTGGGACTCCATTTCCTGCAAAAAGTGATCAACAAAAGGTCTAAAAATACCTGCATCTACGATAAATCGCTTTGCTGCACAACACAGCTGACCGGCATTCGCACAGCGAGACCGCGCACCAGCACTAGCAGCAGCCGCAATATCAGCATCTTTAAGCACTATAAACGGATCACTTCCGCCAAGCTCTAACACTATCTTCTTCAAATTGCGAGCAGCAATGCTACCGACAAGTTTTCCAGTCTCTACGCTCCCAGTAAAAGAAACCCCTGCCAAACGCCTATCGGATATAACCTTTTCCACCTGCTCATTGCTAAGAAAGAGCGAACGAAAAGTGCCTCTTGAAAAACCACTAGAATCAAACAACCCCTCAATTGCTAGGGCGCACTGAGGAGTATTGGGAGCATGCTTTAACAAAACCACGTTGCCGGCCATTATCGCAGGAACCGCACAGCGAAACACCTGCCAAAACGGATAATTCCACGGCATGATAGCTAATACTGGGCCAAGCGGCTCAAACCTAACTTGCGCCATATTCCCGTCAAGCCTAACTACCTCCTCCCCAGCCAACAAGGCCTCGCCGTGCTCTGCAAAATAGCGGCAAGTAGCGGCACACTTTCTTACCTCCGCCTCGCCTTGAGCAATGGGTTTACCCATCTCTATAGCCATTAGGCGAGCACAAGTATTTGCCTCCATCTCAAGGCGCCTTGCTAATTCCAAAAATAACTGAGCTCGCTCCGAAAAGCTTGCCCGGCGCAGCAGCAAGAAAGCCTCGCACGCTGCATTTAGCGCAGCCTCGACCTCATGACCGGAGCAAAACGCAAACTCTCTAACTAACTCGCCCGTAATTGGATTTATGGTTCTATAAATCGAGCTCACGACTAACTCCAATCTCTCGACCGCTCAACCGCAGACTTCCAACGTCTGCGCGCGACTGCCACTTGGGATTCCGCTTTTCTTGCCGCAAATCTCCTTAATGGCTTTGCAGAACCGCTGCCGCTCGCTAGCATGCTCTCCACTGCGTGCTCCAAAGAATTAAATTCTCCAGCTCCAAAGGCAGCAGCCCGCGCGGCACCTAAAGCCGTTAGCTCTGCGCTAGATGAAACAACTACCTCTCTTTGAGATATATCCGCTAAAATCTGACAAAACACTTCGTTAGCGCTCATGCCACCGTCTATATTTAGCTCGCGTAGCTCACTTAAACCGCTGCACTCAAGTAAATCAGCCACCTGGTGAGCAACGCCCTCTAGGCATGCACGAACGATGTGGTTAGCAGTCACATTCCTATTAAGCCCAACAATTATTCCGCGCGCACTATCGTCCCAATAAGGCGCCCCTAATCCAACAAAGGCCGGCACTACAACTACACCAGAACTGTCGTTTACTTGCGAGGCCTTTAACTCGCTCTCAGCCGAACTACTAATGAGCCCAATGCCGTCTCTTAGCCACCCGATGAGCGCACCGGCCATAAATACGCTGCCCTCCACTACATAAGAGCAATCCCCCTTTTCGACAGCAGCTCTACCCACTTCACCTCGCATCTGCCAGGCAACCGAGCTTAGCAAACCCTCATTAGAAGTGACGATCTCTCTGCCAGTATTAACCAGCATAAAGGCACCAGTGCCGAACGTGCACTTTCCGCTACCCGACGCTATGCACCCATGTCCAAGCAACGACGCTTGCTGATCGCCTAAAACCCCACAAATGGGGATTTCACTTCCACCACCGAGTATGGAAGTCCTTCCAAATATGCCAAAAGAAGCAACAATCCGTGGCAAGTTATGCCTATAAAGCGAAAATATTTCTAAAAGCTTGTCATCCCAATCAGTCTTTTTGAGCGAAAAAAGCATGGTGCGAGAGGCATTCGAGGATTCAGTAACCAATGCCGGAGCCGAGGTCTTACTTTTAGTCAAATTGTACACGAGCCAGCTATCAACCGTTCCAAAAACAGCTCGGCCAAGCTGCATCCTTTCTCTTAATCCATCGACATTTTCTTGAAGCCAAAGAATCTTGCTCGCGGAAAAATAGGGATCTAATACCAAGCCCGAAATGCTTCCAATCTCGTCTTGCAGGCCAGCCCTGCGAAGCCGAGAGCAAATTTCAGACGAACGCCTACATTGCCAAACAATGGCAGGCGCCAACACCTTGCCGTCTAATGGATCCCAGCAAATTAAAGTCTCGCGCTGGTTCGCAATTCCAATAGCTGCAATGCTTGCAGGCTCTACTCCGCTACACACCTCTCTCATCGTAGCAAGCTGTGCCTCCCAGATCTCGCATGCCTCCTGCTCGACCCATCCGTCGCTGGGGAAGTTCACCGATATAGGCTTGTTAGCTACCGCAAGTTCACAACCACTTAAATCGTACAAAATGGAGCGCGAAGACGTAGTCCCTTGATCCAAAGCCAGAATATATTTAGCTACGCCAGCCAAAACACTAGCCCCAACTATTTTTCTGCAAAGCTAACCGCTAAAATTTCGTAATCTTTCTCCCCAGAGGGCAATTTAACTTGCACGACATCGCCCTCTTGCTTTCCAATAAGAGCCCGCGCGAGAGGTGATTTGTAAGATAAAAACCCTAACGCAGCATTCGCTTCGTCCTCGCCTACGATGTAAATCTCACGCCGCTCGTCATCGTCCAAGCAACAAATCTTTACAGTTGCGCCGAAAACCACCCTATCTCCTGAAAGCGTAGAAACATCGACTACTTGCGCCGTACCTAGCTTGGACTCCAAATCGCGAATTTTTGCCTCCAAAAGCCCTTGCGCCTGCTTTGCCGCATCGTACTCGGCATTTTCGGATAAGTCGCCGTGCTCCCGAGCTACCTCAATGGCTTTAGACGCCTTAGGTCTCTCGACATATTTTAGTCTCTGCAATTCCTCGCTTAACACTTTATGCCCCTTAAGGGTCATGGGCGTTCGTTCACTCATTAGCCTTACTCCATCTAATCCACTACTCAACTCATTGCGCCAGATATCTCTGCAGAGAGAGCACATCTAGTCTATCTCCGAGACTCATCTGCTCGATTGCCTCCACTGCCGCACGAGCCGCCGCCACTGTCGTAAAGAGCGGCAATCTAAGATCAGACGCGGTAGTGCGTATCGTGCGAGAATCGAGCAGTGGCCCACTTCCTTCCGGCGTATTGATGACCAAGTCTACCTCCCCCGCAAGAAGAGCATCTACGATATGTGGCGAACCCTCGCGAACTTTATTGATGGATTCTACCTCTATATCGTGTTTGCGGAGAAACTGCGCGGTCCCACTAGTCGCGACTAGCTTAAAGCCCATACTCTTTAGCTTTCGCGTATAATCTAAAGACTCGTCCTTATCTTCATCCCTTAAACTTAAAAACACAGTTCCTTTCAATGGAAGCGTAGCGCCAGCAGCCACCTGCGCCCTATAAAAACCACCTGCAAAAGTCCTATCAATCCCCATCACCTCACCAGTAGAGCGCATTTCTGGCCCCAACAGGGCATCGACTCCATGAAATTTAATGAATGGAAACACCGATTCCTTTACCGCTACATAATTTAGATCGCTAATAGCTAAGGCATAATTTTCAAAGCGAAGAATATCTCCATACTCGGCACTGTCATGTAACTGCCGCAAAGTTTCCCCCGCCATAACTCTCGCAGCTACCTTTGCCCATGGAATGCCCGTGACCTTTGAGACAAATGGCACACTCCTAGATGCTCTGGGGTTAACCTCAATTACGTATACATCCTTGCCACCGCATACTGCAAACTGCACATTCATCAAGCCCACTACACCACACGCCCGGGCGAGGATTTTCGAGGCTCGCTCCACTTCAGCTAGCACCGAATCCGTAAGCGTTTGGGCGGGCAGCATGAATGAACTATCTCCAGAATGTATACCAGCCCGTTCCACATGCTCCATAATTCCTGCAATTACTACCAGCTTCCCGTCACAAACGGCATCGACGTCAATTTCAATGGCGTTATCTAAAAAGCGGTCTATTAACACCGGCCTCTCATTAGACACCATTACACTCTCCTCAATATAAGTCTTAAGCTCGTCCTCCGTATATACGATAGCCATTGCGCGCCCGCCCAAAACAAAGCTTGGCCTTACAACTATTGGATACCCGATTTCCTTAGCTGCCTGACAGGCCTGATCCGGCCTGCTAACCGTCCTATTCTCTGCCTGCAACAAATTTAGCTCGGCAAGAATCCGCTTAAATTTCTCCCTGTCCTCCGTAAGCTCTATAGCCTCTGGACTAGTGCCAATAATTGGGACTCCGCAATCCTTCAAGGCATTTGCTAGCCTTAGTGGCGTTTGGCCGCCGTACTGAACGATTACTCCCCACGGCCTCTCTCTATGCACCACCTCCATTACATCCTCTAACTCCAAGGGCTCGAAATACAGTCTGTCAGAAGTATCGTAATCGGTAGAAACGGTTTCCGGATTGCAATTCAACATTATCGTCTCGATATTTATGCCCCTTAGCGCCATGGCGGCATGTACACAGCAGTAGTCAAACTCTATACCCTGCCCAATTCTATTGGGTCCACCACCCAATATGACCACCTTCTTGGCCGAGGATACCTCTCCCTCCTCCGTGCTATCATACGTAGAATATAGATACGGCGTATGCGATGCAAATTCGGCCGCGCACGTGTCGACTGTCTTAAAAACGGGCCGCAGACTAAGCTCTCGTCGGCGACTAGCAACATCGATCTCCGAAACCCCACACAATTTTGCAATTCTCCTGTCACTTGTCCCAAGGCGCTTTAGCTCGCGCAACACTTCTCTACTACTTAGCGCATTCTCACCTAACTCAAGCAGGCTTTTTTCAGCCTTCACAATTCGCTGCATCTCGAAAAGAAACCACATATCGTAGTTCGACTTTCTGGCTAATTCCTCTAGCGACGCACCGAGCTCCATAGCTCGCGCAATTTGAAATATGCGCCGAGGATTAAGCGTTTCAATTTTTGCTAGCAAAACTTCTAAATCCCCTTCCGCGCTTTCCTCACCCCCTAAAAGCCCTGTTCTGCCGACCTCTAGCGATCGACAGGCTTTTTGTAGGGCTTCTGGAAAAATTCGCCCAATGGCCATCACCTCGCCCACTGACTTCATCTGCGTGCCAAGAATGGGATTTGTCGTCTTAAATTTCTCAAAATCAAAGCGCGGAATTTTAACGACCACGTAATCTATGCTCGGCTCAAAACAAGCCGGGGTCTTTTCGGTAATGTCATTTGGCAACTCGTCGAGCGTGTAACCCACAGCCAGTTTCGCCGCAATCTTTGCTATGGGAAAACCAGTCGCCTTAGATGCCAAGGCCGAACTGCGCGAGACTCGCGGATTTAGCTCTATCACTATTGCTCGCCCCGTTCGTGGACACATCGCAAATTGAACATTAGAACCGCCTGTATCTACTCCAATTTCATTCATCAGGCGGATAGCACCATCTCTAAGCTGCTGGTACTCCTTATCGGTAAGGGTCTGTATAGGTGCCACGGTAATCGAGTCTCCCGTATGAACTCCCATGGGATCGATATTTTCGATGCCGCAAATTACCACGGCATTTCCAGCACAATCGCGCATGATCTCTAGCTCCATCTCCTTCCAGCCAATGAGCGACTCCTCCAGTAAGAGTTCTCCAATAGGACTCAAGCTAAAGCCCAAACGCAGTTTCTCTTCTAACTCCTCCTCGCAAAAAACAGTTCCACTACCCGCTCCTCCCAAGGTGCGCGAGGGTCTAATGATTAACGGGTAGCCGAGTTCTGCCGCCGCGCGCCTGGCAGTTTCTAAATCGCGGCAAATAAAACTCTTTGCGCTACTTAAGCCACAACGCGTAACAGCCTCCTTAAAACGCTCTCGATCCTCAGCCGTCTTAATAGCTTCCGCACTAGCCCCAATGAGCTTTACTCCGCACTCCTCGAATATTCCCGATTCTTCGAGCTCCAACGTAACATTTAGTGCAGTCTGCCCTCCAATAGTGGGAAGCAAAGCATCGGGACGCTCTTTGCGTATTATTTGGGAAACAAATTCGCGGGTTATTGGCTCTATATAAGTCCTGTCAGCCAAGTTTGGATCAGTCATTATTGTAGCGGGGTTGGAATTTACGAGTATGACCCTATAACCCTCTTCCTTTAAAGCTTTAACGGCCTGAGTGCCAGAATAGTCAAACTCGCAAGCTTGCCCTATTACTATAGGCCCAGAACCAATGATGAGAATTGAAGTAATATCTGTGCGCTTTGGCATTTTAAAATACCTCTACCATTTTTCTAAACTGAGCAAACAAATAACGCGAATCGCGCGGTCCGGGCGAGGCTTCGGGGTGATATTGAACCGAAAAAGCACGGGCATCGGCAACACTCAAGCCTTCGACCGTTTGGTCGTTTAAGTTGACGTGGCTTACCTTCACTGAAGCCAGCTTGTCGTCCGGAACGCAAGCAAATCCGTGGTTTTGCGAAGTAATCTCCACTAAACCGGTTATCTTATTGCGCACCGGATGATTGCCACCGCGGTGGCCAAATTTTAGCTTATAAGTCTTTAACCCAAGAGCAAGCCCCAAAATCTGATGCCCCAAACATATGCCAAAAATCGGCTTCTTGCCGAGAAGTTCCCTAACGCACTCTATGGCCGCAACCACGGCCGCCGGATCGCCTGGGCCATTCGACAAAAAAACTCCATCCGGTGAGAGAGCTAGAACGTCCTTCGCCAACGAATCTACAGGCAAAACGCGAACGCGAAAACCACTATCTATGAGCAGCCTAAGAATATTGTACTTTACCCCGTAATCCAAAACTACTACCAAGGGACGCTTACTTAGCTCACTAGTAGTATGCTGCTTATATCCTCTACCGAGAACCCAAGTACCTTGAGTCCAATCATAGGCAGCCGAGGCACTTACGCGCTCAGCCAAATTGAGTCCCTCTAGACTTGGAAGCGCGCGAGCGCGATCTACTAGCTCATCGGGATTGTGTTCACCGCTAGCTATTACTCCCATCTGCGCTCCAACATTGCGAATGTGCAGCACGAGAGAACGCGTATCTATCCCAGCAATCCCCACTACGCCGTTAGCTTTTAGATATTCTTCAAGCGAACCCTGAGCCCTAAAATTCGAGTAGCAAGCTGAAAGCTCATGGACTATAATTCCAGCTACCTGCACCCTGGCCGACTCAACATCTTCGGCATTTACTCCCACATTCCCAATATGAGGATAAGTAAATGTGACCATTTGATTTACATATGAGGGATCCGTAATTATTTCCTGATAGCCATACATGGAGGTGTTAAACACTACTTCTCCCGTAGCCTCGCCAATCTGTCCTATAGCTCTACCCTTAAACACAGTTCCATCGGCTAGGGCCAAATGCGCCGGAACACTTGAACTTACTTTATCTCGCATAGTTCTTACTTCTTAAACTCCTTCTCAAACGAAAACACCTCTCGCCCTCCCACAAAAGTCTTCACCGGTACTCCGCGCAAAAGACAATTTAAAAATGGCGAGTTACTGCACTTAGAGCGATTTATAGATTGGTCAAAAACAACTTCCTTATCGAGATCAACAATCGTGACATCAGCATCCGAGCCAACCTTGAGACTCCCGCCAGGTAACCCCAAGCAGGCCGCGGGTGCGCTCGTCAAAGCCTCGATGGCGCGAGCTAAAGTCAGCTTTCCCTCTTTAACTTTTTTAAGTGTTAGCGGAAGTGTCGTCTGCAATCCAATTATGCCCATGGAAGCTTTTGCAAACTCTACATTTTTAGAATCCCTTTCATGCGGAGCATGGTCGCTTGCTATGCAATCGATTACCCCCCTACTTAGTCCATCTAGCAATGCGGCAACATCTTCAGCACTTCTAAGCGGCGGACTCATTTTATAGGCAGTATCAAAATTCGCCACACTCTCCTCAGTAAGCGAAAAGTGGTGAGGCGACACTTCGGCGGAGACTCTCACACCGTCATTTTTTGCCCGCTCGATAAGAGTGACCGCCCTAGCAGTGCTGACGTGGCAAAAATGCACCCGAGCACCCGTAAGCCGTGCTAGCTCAATATCCCTAGCAATCATGATGTCCTCTGCGGCCGTGGGCATTCCAGGCAAGCCGAGTTTAAGGCTTATGGCCGACTCGTTCATTGCAAAGCCCTCCGATAAACTTCGCTCCTCCTCATGACAAGCGAGGACAGCATCACACATCAAGCTATACTCCAAAGCTTTGCGCATTACGGCTGGACTAGATACGGGACGCCCATCGTCTGAAAATGCCACTGAACCGGCTTCCCGTAGCTCCAGCATAGGAGCCAAGCTTTCACCCTTTTGCTCTTGCGTAATTGCACCGATTGGATACACGCGCGAGAAACCTGCATTTCGCGCTTTTTCCAAAATAAACGCGACAATTTGCGCCCTATCGCAGACAGGAGAAGTGTTCGGCATACAACACACTGCGCTAAAGCCGCCGCAAACAGCAGCATGCGTGCCGCTCTCTATAGTCTCTTTCCACTCGTACCCAGGCTCGCGCAAATGCACGTGAATATCTATCAAACCCGGAACGACGATTAAGCCGCTAGCATCTACGAGATTTTCTACAGCACCAATGCCACCTAAAACTCCCGGCCTCTCCAGCCCAATAATTTTACCGTCTTCCAGCAAAATATCGAACTCGCCATCCAGTCCGTTTTTAGGATCTATAACTCTTCCGCCCTTAATAATAGTCTTTTTCGTCATAGCATTAGGCATTATATCTAAACTCCTCTTCGCCGCGAGAAACTTCAGCAGTCTTTTGCCTTTGACAAAGCAAAAACAGCACAGCCATTCTCACAGCCACGCCATTAGCAACTTGCTGATTTACTCTAGATCGCGTGCTATCTAGAACCTTGGACTCAATTTCCACACCTCTTATAAATGGCCCAGGTGCTAGAACTATGGCATTTGGCGCGTATTTATCCAATAATTCGGTTTTCACAGAATAGCGCCTGGCATATTCCTCTTTGGTGGGAATAAACGCCTCGTGAAGGTATTCCTCTTTCATGCGAAGCGACATCACTACGTCCGCTCCATGAAGTGCTTTTGACTGCTCATAGTAAAC
>JADLFC010000016.1 GCA_020845775.1 Deltaproteobacteria bacterium | reverse complement strand
CCAATTGCAACCACTAGCAAGGAAGTTGCGGCCTTATAGTTACCCAAAGCCGCAGAAACCAACATTGAAATGCCAGCTACGACCATTATAAGCGCACCAAAATCGCCTTCCGTTAGGTAAAACAGCATGGCAACCATGCACTTGATGCTACTCGTATCAACCTTCTCTGCCATAGCTGGCGAGATGCTGCCTAAACCCAGTCCGAGAACAAAAAACCCGATAACGAACATGGAGGCGGCAAATAGCATATCTGCAATTCGCCTTATACCAGGCTTTGCGCGGAACCTAGTGACAAAGTGCGGTTTTTGCAATGCACACTTCATTAGATTAAAACCTCTAAAGTTACGTACTTTTGGAAATAAAAAACTCTAACTCTAAAGAGTTATGGATATTTAGTTTATAAATGTGACTTAAATTTAGGACTGATCTTGCCCAAAAGTCTTTTGAATCTTAGATAAAACGCGCTCTTTTTTTTCCAGAGACATATCCTTGTCTTCGCCCCACTGTTTCCACCAAGTAATATAGGGGTGATATGTTCTCTCCACACAACTCTTAGCAACCTTCCTGCCGCGACAAAAAAGTCGCTCGGCTAATGGGACATCTGGATTTGGTCGAGTACGAAAATCAGCATTTAAACTATAACGCTTGCCAAAAACATCCTGCGAAAAAAGCTCATTTTTAGCCTTAGCTACAGCCTGAGCTTTCTTATCCGCACGAACCGACATCTGCGAAAGCAACAACACAATTAGAAAAAACCCTAATAAAATCAACAAAGAAGGGCACCTGAGACGTTTAAATTGCCTATTAACGGACTCTAATAATTCGACTCTCCCCACTTCTAAACTCGGCCCATCCTCTACCACTTTGAGAACGACGCTAGGCTCTTTAAGTCTTAATTTAAGGCCAAAAAGCTTACCAAATCGTTTAATCATAAAAAAACTCTTTACCAGTCCGTAACGATGCTTATCTCAAATAGACTACTCTCCTGTTATTTGTAATACGGCCCAAGACGTATCATTTCTATGACCTACTTCCCTGCCCCTGGCGCACCGCCACCTAAATCATTTTCCACAATTGGCCTAACAACAGCAGGCTTAAGCGTAGAACGGTTATCGATAATATCCACGCCCATTGGAATCTCAAATTTAAAGCGCCCTTCATCGATTTTCTTGTTTACCGAAATATTTACTAGAGATATGGCAGTATCGTTACCCCCGATGTCCACCACGCGCGCACCGTAGGGCGTAAAATCTTTGCTGTCTACGAGCAGAAAAAACTCTTGCAAACTAGCATCTGCCTCCAGTGGCTGAAGTCCTAGCATCTGCCCCCTTTCTGTTGAGCAAGCTGATTTTAGGCGAAATTTTTCCTGCAAGCGGCCAAGACCCAACAAAAAAGAAACGGGAAGTTCTGACTTAAAAGAATTGATAAAATCGCCAATTGTGACCTGATTTTCGCCGGGTTGATAATACCAAAGCGTTTTGCCATCGGTAATAAATTTTTGTTTCTCCGGTTCCGCATACTGCCAATCCATTAAGCCCGGACTTTTAAAATACACTTTTCCACGACTGCTCTGCGACTGCTCGAAGCCTTTTAAATAAGAATTTTGCACAAAGTCTGCGATAACAGATGAAATGCTGGCATATCGCGTGTCGATATTTGCCAATAGATTTTGCTTTTCACTATCTGCAATTTCGTTCCTGCACTCAAAGGCTAACGGTTCCACAGCATTCGAGTAAGCAACCTTAAGGAATAAACACAAAACTAACGCAGGGACTAAAAACTTTAAACCAAACCTGGACTTCATTTTACTACTCATAAAATAATACTTCGCCTTCCGACCTTCCTCACTAAACTTTATCGCGGTCTCTATCGGGCATGTATACCTGCCGAGGTTTTGCCCCCTCGCCTGGCCCCACAATGCCCTCCTTCTCCATGACCTCCAAAATGCGCGCTGCGCGATTGTAGCCGATGCGAAATGCACGCTGAACCATGGAAGTCGAAGCCTGACCTCGCTCTACTACCAACTGCACGGCAGAATCGTAAAGTGGATCGTACTCGTTAAATACTTCGCCATCCAAACTAGAGCCCCCTTCTGAGTCCTCCATAGCTTTAAGCATAGAATCGATCTCAGGATCGTATTTTGGAGGCCCTTGTCGCCGCAAACTCTCGACGACTGCTTGCACTTCTTCGTCCGAAACAAAAGCCGAATGAAGCCGCTTTAAGCGCCCAGCCCCGGCAGACAAAAACAACATATCGCCGTTCCCTAGTAATTTATCCGCACCCGAGCAATCAAGTATCGTTCGAGAGTCAATTCTACTAACTACCTTAAAGGCAATTCGTGCTGGAAAATTGGCTTTTATTAAACCCGTAATGACATTCACGCTAGGTCGCTGCGTTGCGATTATGATGTGAATTCCCGCTGCGCGTGCCTTTTGCGCAAGCCTTGTAAGCAACTCTTCTATCTCCCGACCAACTGTTAGCATCAAATCTGCTAGCTCATCTATGACTATTACGATTTTTGGCATTTGGCCACTACTTGCAGCGCTTACAGCTTGTGTGTCGCCATCAACGCGCGCACCGCTACGCATTAGGCCAGCCTGCTCGACGTCAGTTGCTACGACATCCTTCTCTAAAAGTTCTATTACTACGGGCGATTTGGCAGTAGAAGATTCTTCTGCCTTCTTTAAATAAGACTCCACCATCAAGCGATTATAGCCAGCTAGATTCCTAACACCCAGTTCCTTCATAACTGCGTATCGTCGCTCCATTTCTTCAACCGCCCACCAAAGCACCCCACGCGCTCGCTTGGCATTTGTAACTACCGGAGCTTTTAAATGCGGTATATCGTCGTAAAGGCTGAGCTCTAACATCTTTGGATCAATTAAGATTAGCTGCAAAGTCTCGGGAGTATTTTTGTAAAGAAGACTTAACAAAAGGGAATTAATGCAAACCGACTTACCAGCGCCCGTAGCTCCAGCAATAAGCAAATGCGGCATTTTCGCCAAATCCCCCACAAACGGATCGCCAAAAGTGTCCTTTCCCAAGGCAAGGGCAAGGGACGAATGATTCTCCTGAAATTCGCCGCTAGCAAGAACATCCCTCAACCGCACCATCTCTCTATAAGAGTTCGGCACCTCTATCCCCACCGTTCCCGCGCCGGGCACAGGCGCATAGACCCGCACGCTAGCTACTTTTAGAGCTAAGGCAATATCGTCAGCTAGCGCAATGATGCGCTGCACCTTAACTCCAGCAGCGGGCACAAACTGATAAAGCGTAATTACTGGGCCAGGCTGCACCTCAACTACCTTTCCACCAATTCTAAAATCCCTAAGAGTTTTTTCCAAAAGATCCGAGTTCTTGATTAGCTCTTCGTCCCTGGGCACTTCGCCTTCATCCGACGAGGAGCTAACTAAAAGCTTAAGCGATGGAAGTTTGTATTCGCTAGCAGTACTTGGACTTTCGCTTTCCCTTGACGGCATAGCCGTCTTCTTTTTCCCAAAAACCCGAGAGCGCCTTTCCTTAGCCTCTTCCTTAGAACGAACAATTTTTCTTTCGCCACCTTCTACTTCATATGGAACGCCTAGCTCTAAATTCACATCTCTTAACTCTCGCTTTGACAACACCTCCCTCTCCTCGCCATTAAGAGTAAAATTTCGCTCACTCGCCTCATCGCTTTCATGCAACACATCTTTAGACTTGCTCACCCTGCCAGCCCCTGCGAATAGCTTACACAATACTCTAAACGGATAAAAAACCGCTCGAAAAAAAGAAAAAACTGTAGACCGAGTAGCCCTAATAACCAACTGCCCTACCTGGTAAATACCACCAAACAAACCTTTAACGATCGGAGCAAAAGTGTTCGCACCTGAACAACAAGCACGCCATAGGAAAGAAAAACTCACTCCAAAAAACTTCATGGCGGAAGACAGTAGTTTCTCCGCACCCAAACCAGTCGAAATGCCTAGAGACAACACAAAGCCAGCAAAACTAAGCAGCAGAGCTCCAGCTTGACTAAAATATTTGACGAGGTAATGGGCGATAAATCCTCCTAACACCCCACCCCCCTCTTCGCCCACAAGAACCGTAACAAAGGTTCCAGCCATACTGACCATCAGCATGGAACCAACTAGTGAAAATACAGTACTAAATAGCGAACCGGAAGTCTCTGGCCACCCAACTGCCCAAACGCGCCTGGACAAAAGAAATGCCCAAAGCACCAACAAGAAGGAACACCACCCGAGGGCATACACTAAAGCCGAAGCGATGACTTCCCCAATTTTTCCCATGAGGTTTCCCGCCACAACTTCTGACTCTATAGACGATCCCAGACCCCAAACCCCACCAAAAATATTCGATTGCGCGCAATGCGAATAAAGCGCTAGCCCCAAAAAAACCCCAAGAAACAACAATACAACCGCAACACTCTCTCTCCATATACCAATCGATGGCGGAGAGTCGTTCGCAGCATTGCGATCATTCACTCGCCTCCGTGGCAGCGTAACATTTCTCTTTCGTACAGATTCGCCCATAGCACAAAAAACCTAACTCTCTCCTCGCATTTCGATGCCTAAAATCTCAAAAATAAACTTAACAAAAGCGTATAAGCTGCAAAATATAAAAGATATGAGCGCCTGGTAAAGACGATTAGCCATTTCATAGCAAACCAGCCTGAAATACACGTAACGAGAAATCCAGCAAGGTAACTTACCAAAACGCTCTGAGTTAGTGATAAAAGATTGTTCGCCTCAAGTATTGTAGCACCCAATATAGCTGGGATGGACAAGAAGAAGGAATACCTAACAGCAGAGTCCGCTGACACCCCAAGCAATAAAGCCACGGCAATTGTTGAACCAGATCGAGAGATCCCAGGCAGTATTGCAAGTGCCTGGGCCATGCCGATAATGAAGGCTTGTAAAACTGACGGGAGCGTCCACCCATCGCTTTCCGTAAATTCTACAGTCTGGTTCTTATGTGCCGCTGCCCTCTGTCTAAAGTGAGCAGCAACGAGAAAGGCAGTTGTAACCAGCAAACCATTTGCAACTACCGACAATGATGAAAAATATGCTTCGATTTCCTCTTTAAAACATAAACCCACAACAGCTGCCGGCAAGCTGCCAATTACCACCAACAAGGCTAAGCTTTTCCCCCACGAACCACGTTCCCCAGCAGTCAATCCATAACGCAGAACGCGAACAATATCTGCACGCAAAAATATCAACGTAACTAACAATGTCGCTAAATGAAGAAACACATCAAAAGATAGTGGAATTTTAGGAGCACCTAATAAACCTTCGGACAAAAGCTGAAATACAACAAGATGCCCCGAGGAGCTCACCGGTAGAAACTCAGTTAACCCTTGAATCAGGCCTAACAAGATCGCTATAGATATTGGCATACGCTTAAATTTTCTCTACTACAAATACACTTAAAGCGGCAAAAAACTGTTGACTCTAGCCGCACTTTCTATATCTTTGACGTCTGGCATTTAGCCATGTATCCGAAAGGCATACTGGCTTTAGCTCGGTTAATGCTTTCACTAAACTAGGCTAAGATGTATTCTCATGTTTCTCAAGTGAGAGCTATACATTTTGACCAAGTGTAAATAAAATGTAATTTTAGGAAATAAACGAAAAGAAAACGGCGTTTTCAATTTGGGGTAAACAGTTATTATGGCAAGCACGCACGCAAAACTCGACGAAGCTTTAAGCAATCTAATCGAAGCATACGCGGAGCTCGAAGAAGAAATAGATCAACGGTTTGGGGATGATGAAGACGCATTTGAGCACAAGATAATCGAGGTGCTAGAAACGTCCATAGAAACGGCCCTTGAAAACCAGGATGCTAGCACGAACCTCTTTGCAACTATCGTGTCTGCACTTTCCGAAGCGCTTGAGCAAATGGATCCAACTGCCTTCGACGAAGAAGAGGAAGATAGTATTGACTACTCTTTCGAAGAAGACGAGATCGACTACGACGATGAAGACGGAGACGACGAAGAGGAAGACGACTCGGGAGATATTGACGACGACGAAGAGTAGAGTTTCTTAAAAACTGGCAAATGCCTCCAAAATTGGGGCCATTCAAAATTGAGGTCATTGGCCAGAATTGCCGCCGAATTCAGGCGATTCGATTGGATCGGCGACCGGGTGACAGGCACGGGCGGGTACAATTGCGGACGCAATTGCCAGTGGTTAATGAGTAGCTACTGTATTTCTTACTTCTGTTCGCGAACGCGATCGGCAAGCTTCAATCCAAGTTCTTCAAGTTGAGCTTCATTTGCTGGACTAGGCGCATCCACCATTAAATCTACGCCGCTTGCCGTCTTAGGGAAGGCAATAACGTCGCGGATAGAAGTTGCCCCAGAAATTAGCATTATTAGGCGATCTAATCCCAAAGCTATTCCACCATGAGGTGGCGCACCAAATGTAAAGGCATTTAACAGAAAACCAAATTTTGCCTCAGCTTCGCTGGGCGTAATTCCAAGAAGCTCAAAAACTCTCGATTGCACATCGCGATCGTGAATGCGGATACTACCACCTCCGATTTCTTGGCCATTTAGCACTAGGTCATAGGCCCTTGCCTTAAGCTTATGCGGCGCACTACGAAAATTCTCCCGATCGTTCTCGCTAACCAGCAATGGCGAGGTAAACGGATGATGCACAGCTAAATAGCGCTTCGTCTCCTCCTCGTATTCAAACAACGGAAATTCGGTAACCCATGTAAAACTAAGTTGGCTCTCGTCCTCGATTAGACCGCGCGTTTTAGCCAAATGCACCCTTAAAGCCCCCAAAGCTGCACTCACTTGTCTAAAGCTTCCCGCCGCAATTAGAATTGCGTCTCCATCGCGAACTTCAAACAAATCGCCAACGCGCTGAAACATTCCTTCGTCTAAGAATTTAGCAATAGGCGAAGTGAATTTTCCAGACTCGCACTTTATCCAACTAAGTCCTTTTACTCCGTAAGTCGCGACAAAGTTCGCCAACTCATCTAGTTCTTTGCGCGATAGCTCCGCTCCCGCCTCCAGGCAAATTCCCTTCACAACACCACCTGCCTCAACTATGTCTCGAAAAACGCGAAAATCCGCTTCTTTAAACACGCTACTTAAATCGACTAGCTCCATTCCAAAACGCATATCCGGCGCATCGACGCCAAAGCGATCCATGGCGTCGTCGTAAGACAACCTCATAAATGGCACTTCTAAAGAGACGCCACTAGCAGCATCCCAAATTGCCACGACCAAACCCTCAATTAAACCCATTATAATTTCTTCATCCACAAATGAAAGCTCTAAATCTATCTGGGTAAACTCTGGCTGCCTATTAGCGCGAAAATCTTCATCTCTAAAACAGCGCACTATCTGATAGTACCGATCCATACCCGCACACATCAGTATCTGCTTAAAGAGCTGTGGAGACTGAGGAAGCGCATAAAACTGCCCGTGACTAAAGCGGCAGGGCACCAAAAAATCCCTGGCACCTTCAGGAGTGGTTTTCGTCAATATTGGCGTCTCTATTTCGCAAAAGCCCAAATCGTCCAGATATTCCCGCGCCGCCCTACACACTCTATGCCTGATCCTAAGAATTTTTTGCATTTGCGGCCGCCTAATATCGAGAAATCTATAGCGCAACCTAACATCCTCACTCGCATCGATGTCATCCTGTATAGGGAACGGAACCGGCTCCGACATGGATAAGATAGTTAACTCGGTCGCTTCGAGCTCGATCTCTCCGGTCATTATAGCAGTATTGCGAGCACCTTCTGGCCGCATGCGAATTACACCGCTAACCGATATAACGTACTCCGAACGCAAGCTCTGAGCTAACTCAAAGACCTTGCCCTTATCTGGCTGAAAAACGACTTGAGTACAGCCAGTATAGTCGCCCAAATCTACAAATATAACACCACCATGGTCTCTCCTACGACGCACCCAGCCATTTAGCACAACCCGCGCACCCACCTGCGACGCATTGGCATGATTACACTTCTGTGTCCTAATGTTAAACTTGACCTCGTGCTTGCTCATTTTCTCCTAAGCGACAAACATTTCTTTTCCCACTACCAACCTGCATCTAGCGCCATCTGCGATTCTAACGGCTAAGCGATCTCCCCTAAGTATTACTCAAGCGAAAAAAATTCTTGGACGCGCTCTCTAAGTTGGGATCCAAATCCATTGCTCTTCTAAACTCTCTCAAGGCGTTATCCTTTTCGCCCTTTAGTTCTAGCAATACTCCCATATTGTTGTGCGCAACAGCGTTATCTGGATTACTAGCAAGAACGGTCTGTAAAATTGTTCCGGCGCGTTCCACATCGCCATCCTTTAGCACCACACCACCTAGATGGGCATAAACTTCGGGAGATTTTTTGCCCTTCTCTATTGCCGTCTCATAACTAACCATAGCTTCCTTATTGCGCCCCAGTCTATCCAAAACAACTCCCAAACTAAAATAACTCTCAGCATCGTCTGGATTCTGTTGAATGGCAGCTCTTAAAACATCTTCCGCTTTCTCGAAATCCTCTGACGACACATACGCAAGCGCTAATCCCTGAGTAGCCTTAGTCGACGAAGGCTCTAATTTGAGAGCATCCTCATAAATTTCGCGAGCGCGAGAAAACTCTTTTTTTTGCACATAGGCATTTGCAAGCCCAATTAAAAAATCACCTTCCTTACGGCCCTTAATAGCTACGTCAAACTCCTTAATTGCCTCATCTACTTGATTTGCCTTAGCTAAATTGAGCCCAAGATTGTAATGGGCTTCGCTTAACCCACTGCAGAGTTCGATAGCATCCCTATAATGCTTCGCCTCTTCTGGTGAACCATCGGCCAACTCAACTCCCTTTTTTACTAAACCCGCAGCAGCAGCACAATCAGCCGCATGCGCATAGCCTACATGTAACGATATCAAAAATATTATAAACACAGGCCCGCGCCACCCTCTTCTTAAACAGCCTGACGACTCCTTTGTCATTTGCCTCCAAAAACCCTTCCGATTTCTGACACTGCCCTCCTAATTCTGTCCTCACTCGCAACCAGCGCAAAGCGAACGAAATTATCCGATGCAGCCGAGAAACCTACCCCCGGGCAGACCGCCACTCTTGCATCGCTTAACAATCTCTCGCTAAAACTCCTGCTACCCGCTTCTGTCGCCCACTTAGTAGGAATAGGAGCCCAAACAAAAGTGCTACCTAACGGCCTTGTAACTTCCCATCCAATACTGTTCAAGTTATCGACGAGCACATCTCGCCTATGCCCATATTCACTCACGACTTCAGCGACATGCCTATCGGTTTCCTCTTTCAAAACCTCTATAGCAGCAATCTGCAAGGGCTGAAAGATTCCGAAATCGAGATAACTTTTTACCTTCTTCAGAGCGCCAACTAGCTCGCAGTTCCCAACGCAAAATCCCACTCGCCATCCCGTTAAACCATATCCCTTAGAAAGAGAATAAAACTCGACCGCTACTTCACTAGCGCCTTTAACCTGCATAATGCTAGGCGCTTTATAGCCATCAAAACAAATATCTGCATAGGCAAAATCGTGAATAACGTAAAGCGAATTACGAACGGCAAAATCCACCAACCTTTCAAAAAACTCCACAGTAGCAACAGTGCCTGTTGGATTATGAGGAAAGTTTAGCAGTATGAACTTAGGCCGTGGCCAGGTTTTTTCAAATGCAGAAGCTAAGGAGGCGAAAAAAGCGTCGCTATCGCCCGACATTACAAGTGGCTTGCCTTTTGCCCCATCTGCTAAATCTGCCCCAAGTAGGAACGGCACCTCGATGATATTACCCCCAGCGAGCAAAACGCTAGCTGCATGAATGGGATAACTAGGCGTAAGGACAATTGCAGTGTCGCCTTCAATGAGCAAGGCCATTAGCATGTGTCCAATGCCCTCTTTTATGCCCATGGTAACTACCACTTCTCGGTCGGCGTCTAATGCGACTCCAAAACGCCTATCATACCAACTTACTACCGACCATCTCAATTTGGCGATTCCTTGAGAGGACGAGTATCTGTGATTGTGTGGCAATAGTGTGGCCTGAATTAGCTTATCAAGAGCACGTGCCGGGAGTTTAGTAGATGGGTTCATTTGGCTTAAATCGACGACATCAATGCCCTCGATTCTCGCCTGCATCACTTTTTCCGCTATGGTCCCCAACACATATGGAGGAAAACGATTGGCACGAAATGCATGTTCCTCACAAGAAAAGGTCATGAGTTAAACATCTCACCGGCATTATAACTACTCCTAACTAGGGGACCCACTGAATAGCTCTTGAATCCCATATCGCGCGCGTGGTTCTCATAGGATGAAAACTGGCTTTCACTCAAGTATTCTACTACCGGCAAGTGGCTCTTGCTGGGCTGAAGATATTGTCCGGCAGTGAAGCAATCGACATCTATATCTCTACAATCTCGCATAAGGCAAACTACCTCATCCTCGACCTCTCCGAGACCTAACATAATACCTGTCTTAGTTATCAGCCCGGAATCAATTTCCTTTGCCGTGCTGAGAAGCCAAAGCGAGCGCTGATATGAGGCTTGAGGCCTAACGGTTCTGTACAGGCGACTAACGGTTTCCATGTTGTGGTTGAGAACATCTGGTTTTGCTCTCACCACCATTGCAAGCGCGTCGACATTGCCGTGAAAATCGGGAACCAACACTTCCACTTTGGGTTTGCTTGAGAGACTCCGCAAAGCCTCTATCGCCTTACAAAAAGCTAAGGCACCACCGTCTTTTAAATCATCGCGCGTTACCGACGTAACAACTACATGCTTTAGCGCAAGCTCTTCTGCCGCCGCTGCCACTCGCCTAGCTTCCCCCTCAAAATCGTCGAGCCCCGCGATTGGCCTACCAGTTTTAATAGCGCAAAAACCACAAGCCCGCGTGCAGACGCTTCCTAGAATCATGAAAGTCGCAATGCGACGCGAGAAGCAATGCACTAAATTGGGGCACCGGGCTTCTTCGCATACTGTAGCTAAACTATTTTTACGGAGTAGCGATTTAACTTGGCGCGAGCGGCTATTGCTCCCCGGCGGGCGACGATACGTCTCTGGCAAGCGCTCCATTGCTACTCCTTATACGGATACAAGAAGCTCTGAAAGGTGACTGCCTTCTTGAAATCCCCGGAAACCCTTATCTTGCGCGCCAAAATGGCAATCTGTGGATTGATCCTGCCATTTACGAGATGCAAAAAATCCCGCTCGTTCATGCTTAATGACGAGTTGGCATTTTCCCAACCCTTTACAACTTCGATATCATCTCCAATTTTTACCGTCCATGACTCGTTGTTGTGGTTTCTAATTTCCACCCTATAACTGCCACGCAGCCCCTCTCTCTCTTCTAATTCAAGCAAATCAAAGCGATATAAAAGCTCAGTATGAAAAAAATCTTTCGCGCTCTTTACCTTCGATGACCATGGAAGCGGTTTATCCCTGCTCTCCCGAGCAGTTTGCTCGATTAGCCGGCCATCTCTTAAATCATAGGCACCCCCCAAAGGATCGTAAGACGCTTCCGGCAGAAGCTCCTCGTCTCTAATAATAGCCTCATCGTCATCCTCATCCTCATCATCGTCGGCATCATCACCAGCAGCTTCAACAGGCGTCTCTACTTGACTCTTTCGCGCACCTTCCTCGACCGCCTGTCCACCAGAGACCAACCCCTCGTCCCCAGTTTCCTCCTCCGATAAGGCATCACCTGGCTTATCTACCTGTGAAGCCATTCCGGCCTCTTCTTCTCTTTCCATTTCAGCTCCTGAAAAATCAGCAGTGTCCTCAGTTGACAATTCCGATGGCGTATTACGAGAATCCTCTATCGCCTGGCTCTCGGCCTCCCTATCAGCAGCCGTGTCCTTATTTAAATATTTTAGCAATTTTCTTGTTATCATAGCTTAAACCCTAGTGAGTTAATCTATCCTAATAATAAGCACAAATGCAATCTAGTCTAAAACCTGCTACAGATTAAAACTATGACACTACCTGGCTATGAAGACATCGTGGCGCTAACTGGCATGATTGGGACGGGAAAATCGACCGTATGCAGCATCTTAGAGGAATTAGGTGCTCGTGTCGTTAGCGCGGACGAATTAGCGCGAGAAGTGGTAAAACCCGGCTCAGAAGGTTGGCAAAAAGTCGTTAACGAGTTTGGAAGTAATATTCTAGACGAGAACGGCCACTTAAATCGCAACAATCTGGGCGAGATCGTCTTTAGCTGCCCAGCCAAAAGAAAAAAACTAGAAGCAATCACGCATCCTTTAGTCGGAAAACTTGCTCTGGCAAAATTTAAGGAAGCCAGAAGGACTTTCCCCCCGTTAATTATTTACGAGTGTCCTCTCTTGTTTGAGGCCGGACTCGATAAGGAGAATTTCAGGAAAATAGTGCTTATCACGGCCGACGAGAAACTTTGCCTAGAAAGAGCTGCGAAGCGAAGCAAGCTATCTCCCGAAGCGGTGAAAAAACGTCTTTCATCCCAGCTTCCTCTAAGAGAAAAAATCGGCGGCGCAGACATAGTGCTCGACAACTCTGGCTCCCTTAAAGAACTCCGAGAAAAGGTAATAATCCTTTTTAAAGAGCTCTGTGCCGACAGGCGCGAAATTACCTAACCTATTAACCTTACACGCAATTTGCGTTACCGCACTCACGAACACTTATGTACTCGTCAATAATTTCCGATATATATTATTAAGCAATACGTCCTATATTAAATCGCCACATCCACTGATGGAGTCTAAAAAGACAGGTGGAAAGTGATACTCGATTATTATCTAAGGTAACGTGAAGAGAATTTCGTCGATAGCTCTGTTTATAAGGCTTCTGTTTGCGATCGCTATGCTATTTCCCATATCGAGCTCGGCTTCAGAAACAGCAAGGAGACAGCCGGCAAAGCACAAGAAGCATTTTGTTCACAACTCATACCGACATATATTCGGCGTTCTACAAAAACTCTATCCGAACTCGAGTCTAGTTTTTTCTTGCCGGCAGAAAGGCTCGTCTCCTACAGCGGAGATTGTCCTTAACATCATGACTTCAAGCAATTCGCCGATTTGCAAAGAGCCTCTCGAGATCCTCGTATCAGATAGCTTGACAGCTAACGCCATGGCCTTTCGCGCCAATGCGCTAGAACGAGAACCGGCGCGAATCGTAATCTCAAAAGGCCTAATGTCACTCCTCCACAGCGAATCAGAACTCGCATTTGTTTTAGCACATGAAATCGCTCACATTAGAAGAGAGCACTTCTCGCCAGATCTACCGCTTGCAATGTTGACCCCAAAGCAACTCGAACGCATCAACAAAACTCACGATGACTGGGAGCATATTGCCGACAAAGAAGCATTACGCCTGCTAGAAAGCCGAGTCTTCGACCCATTTTCCTCTACGCGCTTATTGAGGCGCATCGTTAATACAATCGCATTGCCGCATAAAGACAACACTCCATATAGAGCACCAATAAATAGGCGAATAGCAGAACTGGAGCGCCACTTATATGGGCAATTGTTGCGCCAAAATGCCCGTTGACATTATGGATAACGAACTCAACTCCTGCCCCACACCAACTGACAATTACCATGCCGCTAAACTTTACCGAGCAGCCGAGTTGCTCGTAGAATTTAACCGTAGATGCGCGCTGTTAATAGAAGACAATGCAGCCCATGCTTTAGTAATCCGGCGCACATTAAGTGCTCACCACTGGGATGTTCGGCATTTTACTCGAGCAAGTGCCGCCATCGAGGCTTTTAACCTAAACCCTCATAGCATTATCTTATTAGACCTATCACTGCCTGATGGCCATGGTCTGAATCTCTTGACTCGACTAAAGGCGATTAATGATAAGACATGCGCAGTGGTGGTGACATCCGCCAACGAAGTGCGCACTAGCGTGGATGCCATGCGGCTAGGCGCAGTGGATTATGTCGTTAAAGCTGATGTTGAAGAGACAAAGCAACAAATAATCGCAGCCCTAGAGCGAGCATGGTTAAACCGAGTAAAAAAGGCTGAGGCGGAATTAGTAGAAGAGTCACACTTATTAGAGACCACAAGAGCAAAGCATTCGGAAGCAATCGCCCTACTAGCTACAAATGCCTATCGAGAAATAAGCCCACCTCTAATTAACATCGAGAAGCTCGCTCGCGCGCTAAGGAAACAAGATATCACCAGTAGCGATGACGTCGCTCAGCAGGAACTAATTGGCACATTGCTGGAAGCGATCGAACAAACAAAAGCCGCAGTCGAAAAGCTTAGATTTCCTTAATGCACAACAAAATAACAACTTGCTATTCCGCAACCCTAATTCGCAACTCATCCTTAGTGCGGAAGGGAGTAAGTCGAATGCCTTCATAGACATAAATGTCCATTTCAACCTTGCCACCCTCTTGCTTTGCCACGACAACCTCCATTCCCGCAAAATTGTCAGGCGGAAATTGCGGCAACTCGAGGTGATGTCCAGCCAAGGCAGCGTTTTCGATTAGTAGGCGATAGAGTCCACTGTCTTTCTTTAGAAGGGAAAACTGGTTTAAATTATTAACCTTCATAACTAAAGAACTACTAGTATCTTGGGAAGCCTTTTCAAAATTTATGGCAGTCACCAAACTCTTGCCGGGATCAGTCTCGGTGGGCTTCGATTTGAGCGAGGCTATCTCGAGTTTTTCACCCTCTTCCACCTTCTTAGTCTCATCATCCGCTACTGCTGTTGTTGAACGCTCCGGCAGCTCGGCTTTAGAAACTATTACTGGCGACTTAGACTTAGAAACTATAATTTTTTCTACCTCTTCGACCTTAACGATAGCATTTTCCTTGATCGGCTTTTCTTCAGTAACTTCTTTGGGAGCATCCGCCTTAACACTGAGTTTAGCCACTTCGGGTTCTGGCTTTACTATTTCCTCCTCCTTCGGCGCTTCCTTCTTCTCCGGCTCCTTCTTCGGCGGCACTTCACTTGTAGGATTTGAAGAAAGCGATGCAGCAAATGAAGACTTCTCTTCCTTGCCCTCGCTAGCATGCAATTGCCCGCCAAAATTAAAACTTATCTCTACGCCTCCAGAATCGAAAGGAGCAACCAAAAACTCTGGCGTCTTATCACCAGCAATGTCGACTACCAACCTGATTTTATCGGAATGTATTCCTAAACGAACTTGTTGAAGCAAATCGTGATTGACCCTAACTGCAGTCGAAGTATCCGCCTTAAATTTAGAAACATCGATAACCAGGCGCACTGGTTTTTCGAGAACAAAAGCAGTAGTGAGATCCTTTAGCGGTGTCGACAAATCAGAAGGCAACACTCTCAATCGAAATATTTTAGCAGAATCCCCTATTCCCGAAACATCCTCGCTCAGTTGAATTTTTAAACCCGCACTTTCAAACCCGGCTAGCTGTTGGGCGCTCGAGTGCGATATAAGGCCGAACAAAACAGCCACAACAATAAAGGTTCCGAGAAAGCTACGCATTAACAAAAACCTTGCTCTATAATGAAAATTTCTATAGCCACACATTTCTTACAAAAATCCAATATTACTTTAAATTAAGCGGCTATTCTATACCTAAACACGATAGAAAGCTAGTGCGAGAGGTGTATAAAAGAACCTCGGGACAAGACTTGTAAGTGCTTGGATTTTCGGCACAAAACATTTTCAATCTAAATAGAAAGCAATTTGCGACATTTTTTTGAACAAAGCGTATCGCGCTTGCCGATAACGTCTGCATGAAAGAAACAAACATTTACAAAGAAAATAGTTTTGGCACTAAAGCTGTTATCCCTAAGGCTCTCGAGCTAGCACGGGAGATACTTAGATGCGCGCAAGCCCAAGCAGAGGACATTGTTAGCCAGGCGACGATGGAAGCTCAAGTGGCAATTGACGATGCCTACGCTGCGGGGCTCGAAAAGGCGAATACCGAAATAGTCCGCAAGTTATCTGAAATTGAGCAAATGCGCATCACAGCTATGGAAGAATGCAAGCTGCAAATCAGAGAGGCGGTGTGCACCATAGCCGAGCACGTCGTGGGCGAACACTTGTGCGTAAGTCCGCAGAGCATACTTAGCCGGATAGAAAGAGTGATAGACGAGCTGCGTCTAACTTCAGGCATAAACTTGGTCGTTAATCCGCTTGACGCCGTTTTCGTCAAGGAACAAATGGCGCAGCTATATAATGGACGCCCCTCTACTCTGACAGTGGCACTTTTAGAGGATGACTCGATACAGCAAGGCGATGCGCGCATAGAGACTGAATCCTATGCTGTAACTTGCAGCATTTCACGTCATTTAGCGGCAATTCGCTCAGTTAGCGTACAATGAGCAAGAACTCACAGCGGGAGAACTGACAAAATGGAAACTGGAAACGCGCTAAATCTCAATATGACGCCTTGGCTACGGTGCCAATTAAATATCAAACCCTGGGAGATTTCAGGACGAGTTGAATCAATAACTGGCTCGAGCATTAGAGCGCGCATAGGAAATGTCGCTCTTGGCGAAATGGTTCACATCCTAACTTCTCGCGTAGAGGCAGGAGCCAACGAATCCCTAGAAAGCACACAAAAGTCGGTGCGAGCATTTGTTTCTGCGACTACCAATGACACGGCCATGCTAAGCACCTTGGAAAACGCAAATGGGATAAAGCCAGGCGATGCGGTAATTTCACGCCGCGAGTCCTTGAGCATATCAGCCAGTCCAGCACTCCTTGGCTCCGTCGTAGACAGCCTGGGCAATGCAACATATCGGCATAGCAACATAGGAGATTCCCCGCGATTTTACCACTGCAAGAATGCCATGCTGCCGATTTCAAACTCACCGACCGATGCAATGTCACGCAAATCGATTCGAGAGCGCTTTGTAACCGGCATACGCGCCATAGATGCCTTTATACCGATTGGACAAGGACAACGCTTAGCGGTATTTGCAGAACCTGGCGTGGGAAAGTCCACACTAGCGGCGATGATCGCTAAAAACTCGTCGGCGGACGTAAATGTCATAGCTCTAATCGGCGAGCGCGGCCGCGAAGTTCGAGAACTTCTACTCGACACCTTAGAGCCAGAAACATTTCGGCGAACCGTTGCTGTAGTCTCTACTAGCGACGAATCAGCCATATCGCGCGTAAATGCGGCACTCGTCGCCACTACCATAGCCGAGTATTTTTCCAATTACGGCTTTAACGTCCTTTTGCAAATAGACTCCCTAACCAGACTGTTTCGCGCATATCGGGAGGTGGGCTTGGCAGCCGGCGAGGTTCCAGTAAGGCGCGGCTATCCGCCTTCAGTCTTTGCCGCACTGCCACGTCTAATCGAACGAGCTGGGCCTGGACGCATTGGTTCTATTACGGCGCTCTATACCGTTCTCCTCTCTTCCGACATGGATGAAGACCCAATGGTAGAGGAGGTAAAAAGCCTGACGGATGGTCACATAGTCCTCACTAGGCAGCTAGCCGAGCAAGGACATTATCCTGCAATCGACGTGCTAGGCTCTATATCTCGGTTGCAAAACAAACTCTTAAGTGACGAGTTGCTTCAAATAACATCGACATTGCGAAGAACTCTTGCCATTGCCAAAAGAGACCGCGATTTAGCGATGTTTGGAGAAAACATAGATCCAGAACTGTCCCGTATATTAGAAATGGCTGAAAGGATTAACAAAACGCTGCGACAAGCTACGAATGACGTGGTGACTCTTGAGGACACAGAACATTCAATGCGCGAACTACTTACCTCTCATCATTGATGACAAGCAGCACTCTTTGCAAGTGCTTAGACAATTGTCGATGTAAGCTGCTCAATTATATCGTCCCAAGACGCTTGTAAGGCAAAGCTACGAGCGCCATTACATAGCCGATTATATAGCTCCTTATCCTGCCACAGTCTATTAATGCCAACTGCTATTGATTCCTCGGTGGGCTCGACCACCAATCCGTTTTCTTCATGTGAAACGAAGCCGAGCACCCCGCCGCTATCGCAGGCAGTTATGACCGGCTTTCCGCTGGCCAAAGATTCGAGTGTAACAAAACCATAATCTTCATCATAAGGCGCATAATAGATTGCATACGCTCTCGAATAGAGGCTTAACAACTCCTCATCCGACACTCTTCCCATTAACTGAACCCTCTCCCATAGATGGTGTCTATCGATTTCACTTTTAAGATAAGCGTCAATAGAAGGCTCATCCGAGGTACCCACAATTATTGCCTTTAACTGACTATCAATTTGCGGCAATGCCTTAATTAGCTTATCCACACGCTTAATACTACAAATCCTACCCACTGATAGTATGTAGTTGTCTGCATTGTCCGAACGGTAACGATCCCCTAGTGGCAATGGTGGCATCATGGTTGTAGAATCGAGACTGAGGTATCGCTTTACTCTTTCGCCTACGTTGTCAGAAATTGCAAAGATGCGTTGACACTCGCGCAAAGCTGCCAAATCCGCCTCAATAAGCATCCGGCGCAGGTTCTCATCGTGCGGGTCAGCCGAAAAATCCCCAAAATAAGAGCCATAAAGATCGTAGAGTTGGCGATGTTGGTGAACGAGCCACACCACCTTGTTGGGATGATTGATTAAATAGGATGGAAACTTGGTCGATATAACGAGATCGACCTTCCTGCCTGCAAACGCCCCTAATTGCAAGCTACGCCAAAGAAACAACTGGTCCAGAAGAAGCTCTTTCGGCTGCGCTGAAAACGGAAGCGACACTACATCGACGCAAAAGTCGCGCTTAACTAGCTCGCGCTTAAGTCCATCCACCAACACCTCGGCACCACCACGAGTAAACGGCACCTGAACCGCCGTGATGAGAACATTAGCGCGTCGCGATCCTTTCATTTCAGGAAACTGCTTTTGCCGGAATCTCAACGCTCGCTAGATCCCTTGAGGGTGACGATGCCGAAGTCGCCGCTCCCAACACCTTGGAGGATGACAAACTGCGAACAGAATGCACTCTTGATACGACACAGTAAGCGCAGTGCCCAAAAAGCAAGGAATTTAGCTTTTCAACATTGCCATTTAAAACACTTAAAAGCGTCTTCCAGCGAGCTGGAAGGGCATCCACGATCTCAACGGTCTTAAGTCTCATCGCGTCCTCTACTGGAACCTCCATTACTACTTCCTCAGTGACCATTCCGTTTAACTCCATTAACCGCCTTAGCGTGTTGGGATGAATGGGCGAAATCTTACGAATTGAGTTGGTCAGGCAACTAACAAAAGTAATCAGTGAAAGCGGATTAACCGTTTCGATAATAACGAGCCCCCCGGGCTTTACCTTCTTCGAAATAAGCTTCAATAGATCCAATAATCGGCAGGAATCGAAGTGCTCTATCCAATAACTCGAAAAAATTCCCCCAATTGAACCATCGGGTAAACTTGAAAGATAACTAAGAGGTTCGTCCATTACGACCTCCAAACCTTTACTGACACAAACTTCTACCAGTCGCTTACGCGTTTCAACTCCAAATGCTGGAACGTTTAAATTTCTAAGTATCTCCAAGAAGTCGCCTCGACCACAACCGAGATTACAAATCGCACCATCCGCCCCGGCAAAAAGTTGCGCGTAGCCTTTCAATCGCTCCTCATCTGACTTTTCGACCAACTCAAAAGTCGACGCAACTGCTAAGCTATCATTGTCATACCCATTATCATTCCCGAGCACACCGCCGTTTCGAGAAAGTAAATCCATGCCGATCGCATCTAAATTACCACCTCTAACACCTATCTCTCCCAGATGCTGAAAACTACCTATTGACGAAGACTCTGGATGCAAAATGGTAGACAAGTTAAGAGTTTTTACGAGCTCCGCAAGTTCGCCAATATCCTTTTGTATTTTACTCGCTACCTCAACTAATATGTCCCTATCCGTTTCTAAGCCGTCAATCTTTGTCAATAACTCGTTTTCTATGCGAGCCAATGTACTTCTAGCCTCGTCGTACACTCTATCGCTTCTTTCGATTAGACCGGCAACGTCGCAATCTATTTTCTCAATCACTTGGGAAAAAATCTCCGCATCGCGGGTATCCACATAACGCGCGGATTCGTTAAGAAAGCGTACTAAATGCATGTTAAACTTGCGTTCTCTTTCAAAATAATCCTTTAAGATATAATTCCAAATCGCATCGATTAAGAAACGCTTTATGCGAACGATTAGCGGACCAAGTAGCTTTCGATGCGACGTTACTGCCGCTGTAGAAGTCCAATGCTGCCAATTGGCATTTAAGTAGTTTAATTCCTCGGAATACAGCAAAGGCGATACCGCTGACCTGCCAACCTTTTTAATTGGCACATTTCTGTTCACGGCATCAAATGATGTAGAATCGTGAAGTAGCCGTTCTCTCACTTCACCGCGAATGCGAGCCATTATAGCTTCAACATCTGGCTGCGGGCTCTTTTTGTCTTCCATGCTTGGTTTTGCTAACGCTTTAATCTGTTTTAGAGCAGTATCTGTGGCGCGCTTATCCGAGATACTAATCTCGAGAATTTTAGGATATCGAGCAAGCTCATTCTTCAGCAGATACAGATTTGCTGGAGTTTACCTGAGTTCGCTAGTGTTTTCAATTGGAAAAGAGCCAGGGGTTAGAAAACGGTGGTGTGGAGTAGCTCGAGAGAGCTACTCCACACCCAGTCCATTTTTTGCAGCTAACTATTTACTATTATTATCCTAATAGCGTCAGTGCGAGTGCTGGCTGTTGATTAGCCTGAGCAAGAACAGCGGCACCAGCTTGCTGTAGAATGTTTAGACGTGTTAACTCAGCTGCCTCTCCAGCAACGTCCACGTCCCTAATCTGGCTTTCTGCTGACGCGAAGTTCTCCCTGGCTACCTGCAAGTTGTTTATCGTCACGTTTAATCTACTTTCTGTTGCACCCAAGGTTCCTCGGTTGCTCGTAAGTGAGCTAATGGCAACTTTTACGGCACTTAGTGCACTTTGTGCGGCAGTCTGTGCTGCTGCTGTAGTCCCCGCATTAATCGAATAGGCTAATGCCTCACCTCCAGATGTGGCTAGCCCCAATGCGGCCAAAGTTCCGTCAACTCCGGAAAAGCCGATTCGCGAGGTAGCTCGCTCGTCTAGTCCTATCTGCAGAAGCACCTGCGCTCCTCCGCTCAATAACTCGATACCGTTAAAGGTTGTGGTTACGGCTATTCTTTGAACTTCTGACCCTAACGCTAAAAACTCGCTTGCAAGTGCGGAACGCTGGACCACTGAAAGTGTACCGTTAGCGGATTGCTCTGCAAGTTCTGCCATTCGCGTCAATACGTCGCCGATTTCTCTTAGCGCACCATCTGCGATAGAGATTAGCGAAATTCCGTCGTTAGCGTTTCTTATCGCAACACCAGCGATGCGTTGATCAGCGCGCAGCGAATCTGCGATTGCAAGTCCGGCAGCGTCGTCCGATGCACGAACAATTCGCAAACCGGACGAGAGTTTTTGATAACTCCGTTGCAAGCTGTCAGTTGAATTTCCCAAGCGCCGCTGAGCATTGATGGACGCAATGTTAGTGTTAATAGTGAGAGCCATGACGTATATCCTCCTTGAACATTGTTGTTATGTCTGTGTTCGTGTCCTAAATATTGCTCCCCTATCGGAACAATATGCAGAGATGAGCACTGATAACATTGTGCTTAGCGTACACTCACCTCCGACCTTTTTACTGCGGAATACTTTTACTGCTACTGCTAGAATTTACAGCATTACGACATGCGCCAAGTGTTATTGTTCTTGGCTCGTATGGGTGGAATCGACTGGTAGTAGACGAAACATTAGCAAAAAAAGGAGTGCGTTTGCGCGCACTCCTGAAAAGACCCGAATATCTTTATCGAAACACAGCTTATTGCTTCTCGCTTTTATGTGTAGTCAAATCCTTTTTAACTACAGCTTGCAGTGGGATTGATGGTGTAGAGCTAGCCGAAGAGTCCACGTGACTACGGCTAGCTCTCGCACTTTTGTTAGACTATAACGCTATAACTATCCAAGAAGCGCTAAAGCCAATCCGGGTTGCTGGTTAGCTTGAGCAAGAACAGCAGCACCAGCTTGTTGCAATATGTTTAGTCGAGTTAGATTTGCTGCTTCGAAGGCCACGTCCACGTCTCGGATCTGGCTTTCTGCTGCGGCAAAATTTTCTCGGGACACTTGCAAGTTATTGATGGCCACATTGAGCCTACTCTCCGCTGAACCCAGTGTTCCGCGGCTAGAGGTCAGTGAGCCAATTGCTGCTTTTATGGCGCTTAAGGCTGTTCGAGATGCACCTTCAGCCAGAGCCGTTGTAGTTGCATTTATCGAGAAGTTAAGTGTACTACTACCGCTGCTCGCTAATCCCAGTGACGCAAGAGTACCGCTTACCCCAGAAAGAGAAATCTGGGACGTGGTCTGCTCGTCTAGACCAACCTGTAGCGTTACTGCTGCTCCACCCGATAGCAAGTCGATGCCGTTAAAGCTCGTCGTTAGCGCAATTCGCTCAACTTCCGAACCGAGTGCAGCAAATTCGCTCGCAAGAGCGGATCGCTGGTTTGTTGACAAAGTGCCGTTAGCCGATTGCTCAGCTAGTTCGGCCATACGAACCAAAACGTTGCCTATCTCAGCCAGTGCGCCGTCAGCTATCGAAACAAGAGAAACGCCATCATTAGCATTGCGGATTGCCACGCTCGCTATCCTTTGATCTGCTCGGAGTGAGTCCGCAATGGACAATCCGGCAGCGTCATCGGAAGCGCGAACGATTCGCAAACCTGATGATAGTCGCTCAAATGATTTAGATAACCCGCTTGTCGATTGCTGTAAGCGACGCTGCGCGTTAAGAGAAGCAATATTAGTATTAATGGTTATAGCCATAGCTTTCCTCCATGAAAGTTAGGCCTATTGGTTCGAGCTAATCTCTTAGCTCGTAGCTTTACTGCTATCCGCTCCTAAATCCATTAGGCGCGGCACACAACAGGACAACATTTACTACGTTAATAACAACACAATACCGACACTAAAATACTAGAGTCTGGCACTGTAAAAATACTATCGTCTCGGATTAGAGCCTCCTTGAGACTTTTTTTAAAAAAGCCGCTTTACTTTGAGGCCCGCAGCACAGTGCCAAGTCAAGACCGTTAACCCTTCAGATTTGCTTCCTTTTTTTACCCTCGGAGGCTATGGGAAACTTTAATAAGTTTATACTAACGCAATCAAAAACGGAGAAAAAACTTTACTGCATGTAGAATTGATATATAGTTTTCAGAGGTTTACTCTAATTTCACACTTCCCCCTGGGCTAACATAATAAATGACTCTAATAATCTCTAAATCTTCTATTTATAATTTTTTGGATGAGCGGATTGGCCGAGCGCTCTCTCATCGCTTTACAAGTCACGCAAGTTTTACGCTTGAGGAAGCAAATAAGGTTGGTGACTTAAACCACAGGCTTTTTCCCGAAAATATCCATCTAAGCGAGGATTCAATTGAACAGTTTCGAGCTATCTCTCGGCTTTCGCGATGCGGTCTCGAAAGCATGTCGGGATTCACTTCGCATAGGCCACTGTTGGGACCTGTTATAGTATTTGTAAAGAGAATCTGCTGGCCCTTTATCTTTGCCCAAATTAAGCGCCCGTTTTTAAGTCTCGAAGATTTTAACATGCTGTTAATCGAGACACTGGCAAAACAGCAGGTCGAGCTTGAGCATGTAAAGAAAGTGAGCCATAATTAAAGCCTGTTAAGTTACGTTAACAATGTTAATTGATTGAACCTTATGAAAAACGAACCATGCATTTCCGACAAGAATTTAGCTTCATTAGATTCTGTTCGCGAAGATATAAACAAGCTAGATGAACAGCTCTTAGAGCTTTTGGTAAAGCGGCGAGGACTTAGTGCTGAAATTATAGCTCAGAAAGATAAAGGGAGTGCGGAAGTTCGCGATCTAGTTCGCGAACAAAAACTGCTTAGAGATCGCATCCGTTACGGGAAGGAACATGGCCTAGACGCCCATTACGTGACTCGCTTATTCCACGAAATATTAGATGATTCTATTAGAAGCCAGCACAATTATTTAATGGCTAAAGAAGTCGACCAAAGTGCCCAACGAAAGCGCGTTGCCTATCACGGCATTGCAGGATCTTACTGTCACCTAGCTTCGGAACAATATTTTGAAGGAAAACAGATTCCTGCAATTTACGCAGGATATCCATCATTTTCAAAAGTAATTGAGGCCGTAAAGAGCGATGAGGTCGACTATGCCTTAATTCCAGTGCAAAACACTACAAGGGGCTCGATAAACGAGGTGGTTGATCTCTTGTTAAATAGCCGCCTTTATATAGTAGGGGAGGAAAAATACAGGGTCGATCATTGCTTACTTGGCTTACCGGATTCTAATCTCGCTGATATCAAGAAGGTTTGCTGTAGCCACTTGGCATTTTTAGATTGTAGACACTTTCTACGGACTTTTTGCGAGCACATTGAATACCACGAGGATTCCGCCATAGCAGCTAATTACATCCACGAGCTAGGAGATAAAACATGCGCAGCGATTGCTAGCGAACGAGCGGCTGAGATTTATGGCTTGCAGGTACTTAAACGTGGCATTTGTTCCCACAAGGACAATTTCGTGAGATCTCTACTGGTTTCAAAGACACAAGCTCATTATGATTTGCGCGTCCCTTGCAAAACTTCCATATTGTTTGCTACGCCCAACCATTCGGGAGCTCTGGTCGAAGCATTGGTAGTTTTCAGAGATCGCGGCATTAATCTTACAAAGCTAGAGTCGCATCCGATAGCCGGGAATCCTTGGGAAGAGATGTTTTACCTAGACTTCGAGGGCAACCTTCAGGATCCAACAATTGATTCGGCTATCAAGGAGCTTACTCGCTGTACGAGATTTTTGCGCGTAATGGGTTCCTACCCTTCGATCGATATTGCTCGAGTGACACCGGATTTTTGTAGAGAAGACAATGAGTCAACTGCAATCAGTGGACGCTCTGCGGCGTCTGCAAATACCGCTAACGTCGACTCGCTAGCAGCAGACAAAATCGTTACGACCGAACAGTCAAAACCTAAGAAAAAGCGCAGCTATCGCCTAGTAAGTCGGGATCATCGTGCCGAAGATTTAATAATTAACGTGAGTGGCGTAAAAATTGGAGGAAATGGCTTTGTCGTGATGGCAGGTCCATGCTCGGTCGAATCGCAGCAGCAAATAATGCAGTGTGCGCGACATGCTAGCGAGTGTGGCGCTAAAATCTTGCGCGGTGGGTGTTTTAAGCCAAGAACTTCTCCTTATTCTTTTCAAGGGTTAGGATTCGAAGGTCTTGAGCTGCTAAAAGCCGCCGGAGAGGCTTATGGATTGCCAATAATTACAGAGGTAATGGCGCCAGAAGATGTGGAGGGGGTCGCCAAGAAAAGCGATATGCTACAAATAGGCGCACGAAACATGCAGAACTTCACCCTATTAAAAGCCGTCGGAGCAACACCTTTGCCCGTTTTGTTAAAGCGCGGAATGAGTTCCTCGATAGACGATTTGCTAAATGCCGCTGAGTATATATTGGCCCATGGGAACCATGAGGTAATTCTCTGTGAAAGAGGCATTCGCACATTCGAAACGGCAACTCGTGCAACTTTAGATCTTAGTGCAGTGCCTGTGCTTAAGCGAGAGACGTACTTGCCGGTTATCGTCGACCCTTCGCATGCGGCCGGGGAGCGCGACCTTGTCCCGCCACTAGCTATAGCATCCAAGGCGATCGGAGCGCATGGAATTATTGTAGAATTTCATCCCGAACCCGAGAAAGCCCTAAGTGATGGCGAGCAGGCTTTGCGATTTAAGCAGTTCGAGGCTCTTATGCACGAACTGCTATAGCTTACTTGTCGTGAGGCACTTTGTTATGGTTCCAGGTAATTATTTTTCGCTAATAATTAAGGTAGGTTACAGAGTTCTCTAAAGCCAAGCCGACTAATTGCCGATAATTTCACAGATAAACAGCATACTGCAATTAGGCGTTTTTTCGCTTGATTTCATTTGGTTTGATTCTCAAGCTGACGGCTATTGGAATCTTAAGGAGCTAGGTTTGTGGCTAAGATAGAGGAAATTTACGCTCCTTTAGAGCGTTCGCGGGTGGGT
>JADLFC010000015.1 GCA_020845775.1 Deltaproteobacteria bacterium | reverse complement strand
GACGGTTTTTCCCCCGCCGTTAGGCCCAATGATAGCGACAAACTCCTTGTCGAAAATCTCAAAATTTATGTCCTCGAGAACCGATTTTCCGCGAAGGGATACGTTTACATCAATTAGCTCAACTGCTGTGGTAGTCATGATTATAGTGCCGAAGCTAAAGCTAGGGAAAATTTTTCTAAATTTTTAAGCCAATCAAATGCCATCGGGTCTATTATTACTACTTTTGCGTCTAACTCGGAGGCTAAAACTTCAGCACTAGCCGAAGAAAATTGCGGTTGGACAAATATCATTTTGGCCCCTTCTTTTCGCGCATGCTCAATTACCTGGATGAGCTCGTTTGGGCCAGGTTCCTTGTGGTCGTGCTCAATAGCCACCTGCTCCAGTCCATAATCGTTGGCGAAATAGCCCCAAGCTGGATGAAATACAAAAAACTTCTTCTTGTCGCTTTTTGATTCGAGAATTCTTTTGATATTTCGATCGAGATGGTCGATTTTACTTAAAAAGCCTTTTAAGTTTGCTGCGAATAATTCTGCATTTTCTGGCTGTAGCTGGGAGAGAGCTCCAGCGATCTCAGAGGTCGCGGTTCTTACACATTTCGGAGATAGCCAAGTATGCGGATCTCCATCCATTAGCTCAACACCTTTGGATGTATCTACTATAACTATGTCCTTATTATCTTTCACTAACCTGTCTAGCCAGATAGTTTCAAATGTAAGGTTGGGATGACCCACTTTTATATAAGCTTTCGCAGAGTAAATTAGCTTCATCTGTTCTATGCTGGGTTCGTAAGTGTCGTGGTTGGCAAAGGGTGGCAGAAGAACCTGGACGTCAAATGCGTCGCCAGCAATTTCCCTGACAAAAAAGGACTGTGGAAGGACAGAGACTATAACGACCGGTTTTTTGCTTTGCCTTTCTTTGGATTGACTACAGGAGAGGGTTAGTCCAGCAAAAAAAAACCCTAGGAATAGTACCACCAAGTACTTGCAATATGATTTGAACATAATAGAATTGCTTTTAATTTATAAAAAAGGTCTTTTTGCGGTAGTCACAAAATTTTTGGCATAGCCATACCTAAATTGAAAATCATTTGCTAAATAAGTAACATTTTTTAAACCCTGGGCATAGACAAGGATAACATTGTAATTTTATGAATAATAGCTGTGCTGAAAGTTTTCGTCGTTGGGGATACCTACAGGCTACTTTAGATCCATTGGGTCGTTTGGCTCCTTTTTCACATCCGGAGTTGGATTTAGCTAGTGCCGAGGAACAAAGAAAGTGGCGCGATATTTATTGTGGATTCATTGGGGCTGAATTTATGCACATGCCCTATCCGGATCGTTGTCGATGGGTGGCGGAGCGAATGGAATCTCCAAGTCAGAGGCTCGACCAGAAGTTTATCCTAAAAAGACTGGTTTCTTCTATGGGACTAGAGAGGTTTTTGCATACTCGCTATGTCGGGACAAAGCGCTTTTCCCTTGAAGGTTTGGCGTCATTAGTGCCTTTGCTCGACTCAATTCTCATCGAAGCAGCGGAGTCAGGCTTTGAGATTGCGATGATTGGCATGAGTCACAGAGGAAGGATAAACGTGATGGTTCACATGACCTCGGTTCGTCCGGCGCATATATTTGCTGGATTTGAGGATGTAGATCCAAAGAGCGTTTTAGGTAGTGGTGACGTTAAGTATCACTTAGGTGCAACCGGTGTTTACACTGCGCCGTCGGGGAAGACTATTCAGGTTCGACTTGCCTCGAACCCTTCTCACCTCGAATCTATAAACCCCGTTTTGGTTGGACGAGTAAGGGCGCGTCAGGAGAGGCTAAAGGATACGGAGAAGTATTCTAAAGTGCTAGCAATATTGCTTCATGGAGATGGGGCTTTTGCGGGGCAAGGCATAGCTGCTGAAACGATTAACTTGGCGGGGCTAAATGGTTTTAATATTGGAGGGACTGTTCACATCATTGTGAATAATTTGATAGGTTTTACCGCTAATCCAGAGGCTATGTACTCGTCTAGGTTTGCATCAGATTTAATGAAGCGACTACCAGTGCCTATTTTCCACGTAAATGGCTTTGAGCCAGATGCCGTAGTGCGCGTAGGCGAGATGGCCCTTGATTATAGGAAGGAATTTAAGACTGACGTATTAATTGATTTAATCGGGTACAGGCATTATGGGCATAGCGAGGTTGACGATCCAACCATTACGCAGCCGTTGCTGTATTCCAAGATTCAGGGGCTAGTGCCAACTTGTCGCGCGTATGCTGAAAAGATTGGCGTTTCACCAGAAGAGCTAAAGCAGCTAGAAACAGCAGTGGTTGATACTTTGTCTAATGAGCAGGCCGAGGGCCAGAAAATGACTAAGAAGCCAACCCTCTTTACTCTTCCAGATTATTGGGAGCCTTATTGTGGGCAGCATTACGATAAATCACTAGAAGTCGCCACATTCGTGTCAAAAGAGAGATTGCGCGAGATAACCGATGTTTTGGCAAATGTCGAGGAAGAAAGCTTTAGCATCCACCCGAAAATCAAGCAGCTCTTAGATTTGAGGCGGCGCATGGGGTATGGCGAGAAGCTTATAGATTGGGGTATGGCAGAGGCGTTGGCATTTGGTTCTTTGCTTTGGGATGGGATCCCGGTTCGGCTTACTGGACAGGATTGCAGAAGGGGAACTTTTAGTCATAGGCATGCTGTTCTTTATGACATTAATACTGGAGGGGCTTATATTCCACTGCGCCATCTCCACGACAGACAAGGTTTGTTTGACGTGTTTGATTCATCATTGTCTGAGGCTGCTGCGGTGGGTTTTGAGTATGGCTTTAGTCGAGACTATCCCGAAGCTCTTGTATGCTGGGAGGCTCAGTTCGGGGATTTTGCCAATGGAGCGCAGATTATTATCGATCAGTTTATAGCGGCAGCTGAGGATAAGTGGAGCTTATTATCTGGTTTGGTCATGTTGCTTCCGCATGGTTATGAAGGGCAGGGGCCCGAACATTCAAGTGCTAGGATTGAGCGCTATTTGCAGCTAGCAGGTGAGGATAACTTCCAGATTTGCTATCCCTCAACTGCTTCGCAATACTTTCATCTCTTGAGACGCCAGGTTCTGCGCTATTGGCGAAAGCCGTTAGTTGTCTTCGCGCCGAAAAGCATGTTGAGAGCTCAGGCAGCATCGTCCGCCATAGAAGAGTTTACGGATGGCTGCTTTAACTTGATAGGCACTGAGCCCGGGTATGAAGATGCAAAGCGCATAATAATTTCTAGCGGAAAGATAACGCATGAGTTAAGGGCAGAGCGAAAGAAGCAAAACAATACGGATTCAGCTATTGTTAGCATAGAGCAGTTATATCCTTTTCCTGAAAATGAACTTAAAGAAGCTATTGGGCGCTATCCACATGCGCAAATGCTAACGTGGGTTCAAGAGGAGCCGGCAAATATGGGGCCACTATTTTTTGTGCTTCCACGTATAGAGCGCGTAGCTGGTGAGATGAGAGTTAACTCTGTGAAGCGTTCTGCTAGTGCAAGCCCTGCTACTGGATCTCCTAAGGCTCATAATATGGAGCAAGAGACTATTTTAAAGCTAGCTTTTGCAAATTTTTCCTAGGGAAGCTACTATCCACTAGGAAGTGGTTTTCTAGATTTGGCTTATTGGGTTAGGCGATAATTGGAGCGAAACATTATGATTAGCGATAAAATGCAGAAACAGCTTAATGAGCAATTAAACCTTGAATTGTCCTCCTCCTATCTTTATCTTGCGATGTCGGCGTATTGTCGCTCAATAGTGCGAAATGGTTTTGCCCATTGGTTCGAGATTCAAGCGCAAGAAGAGTTTATGCATGCTAAGAAGTTTTATGAATATTTATTAGCCCAAGACGCAGATGTTGAGTTTTTGGCTATAGAGAAGCCTGAGAGCGTTTACGAGTCGTTGGTCGACTTGTTTGCTAGGAGCTTGGCGCACGAGCAGTTAGTTACCAAGCGAATAAATGCATTAACTGACTTAGCCGTAGCGGATAAGGACCATGCTACTCAAGTGTTTTTGCAGTGGTTTATTACAGAGCAAATCGAAGAAGAGAATTCCGCACGCTCGATTATAGAATCTCTAAGTCAAATAGCGGATAGCAAAGAAGGTTTATTTTTGCTCGATCTAGAAATGGGAAAAAGAGTGGCCGAAACAGGCGCTAACGCTTAGCGCCTCGTTGGCTACGTTAGTTTCTTACGAACAATTTACTTTTTGCCGAGTTTTTCTATCTTTTCACTGAGTTTAAGCTGCTTTTCTTGAAGCT
>JADLFC010000014.1 GCA_020845775.1 Deltaproteobacteria bacterium | reverse complement strand
TTCCTCTAGCTTAGCGTTATTTATAAACCAAAGTCGGGCATGTAGGGTTTTTGTAGTTCCTAACCAACCTACTTTTGGGTTTTCGACTCTTAATGGTTGCGACTGCTTCACGACTAATTACTCCTTTTGCCTAAATGCTATTCCAAGCTCTGGAGTCATTATCGAAAATTTTAGCAACGCTATTTCTTACTATTTCATTTCAACAATCTGGCCCAATAGAAAATGTGAGTGGTTTTAGGATATTAAAATGCATAACTTTAAGTAAGTTATATTACCACAGGAGCTCCGAGGGTAAGTTGTGGCCTGATGCTCCCCAGGGGGGAGAGGTTGCCGCTACCTAAATTGGCGAGATAGGTGCTATCGCGCTCGGCTATTCTTGCCCCCACACTCGCAGATGGGTAAACTACCTGTCGTTGCATGGAGGGTTGGGGTAGGAACTGAAGTGACGGAGGTAATTAGGTATTGTCGCGGACAAACTTGGAGGTTTCTCGATATGAAATACTTCTCACATCTGTTGATTTTGCTTCTGGTCGTTTCCTTTGCTACAACTGACTCCTATGGCGAGGATAGCGAAAAGGAGCGCGAGGTCGTTAAGATAGGCGCAATCATACCACTCACCGGTGGTCAAGCTGCCCGGGGGCAGGATATAGCAAAGCTCCTAAAAACCCTTGAGCGCCATTTTGATGAAATGCAACTTGGATACCACTACAGGTTCATTGTAGAAGATGGCCAGTGTGGTGCGGGCCATGCCGCTACCACAGCAGCAATGAAGCTAATCAACATAGACAAGGTTAAGTTTCTCCTAACCGGCTGTAGCGGGGAAACGTTACAGGCAGGTCCACTGGCTGAGAGGAATAAAATTCTTAATATTGCCGTTTTGTCTTTACATCAAGATGTAAAAACCCTTGGCGACTATGTCTTTCGCACCTTTATCGATATTGAGAAAAGCGTTCAAGGTTTCGCCGATTTCATGGATTCTAAATGCGGCGGGAAGATAGCTGTTTTAACTGAAGAAAACGCCTTTACTTTTGGAGTAAGAGATTTGCTCTTAAAACACTTAGGAGCAAAAGTTGTCTATGCGGAGAATTTTACCCCAGACTCTTCAGATTTTAGCACTCTTTTGGCGAAGGCAGATGCAAGGGGCGCAAGGGGAGTCTACCTAAATGTGATGTCCGAGCGCACCCTTGCTAATCTGGTTAACGACATTAAGAGGAGGCGCCTTAGTCAAACACTTTTTTCTTATAACTTTCCAGAAGTCGCATCGTTTCGAACAGCTACCGAAAAGAACAGCGACAACTTGTATTTCATTGGAGCGCCAGATATTAATAATTCTTCAAGTGAATTTCAAAGCGTTCAAAAGGAATTCAACTCGCAACATCCCGGGGGACCAACCTATGAATTCGTATTGAGAACCACTTTTGACGCAGTAAAATCAATAGTAGATGCCATTAGCGTCGTAAGCCCTGATCCTACTAAAGTAAAGGATTATCTCTACAGCTACTCAACCTTAGGAGCACTGGGTAAGGTGGAATATGACTCGAATGGAGATATTAAGGATCTCAACTACGTGCTCAAGCGAGTAGGCGAGGATGGCAAGAACGAAATAATCGGTGAGTTAGTAAAGCCGTCGTCCTAATACAAACTCCTTTATTATCAACTAGTTAGCCCGCTAAGAAAATTGGGGCATCCTTCGTAAAAATCCCTGTATTTTAGTAACTATTTAGAAATTATTTTGCTACCTAAAGATTTTACATTTTTGTGACAACTGGTGAACATTTTTGTGCTTAAATCCATAAAATTGGTTTTATGGGTTATTAGAAGTTAGGTTTTATTGGGAGAGTATAAGCTATGCGTGCAGAATTACCTTCTGATCAGGATTTAATTCAGCGGTTCTTGTCGGGTTCAACACAATCTTTTGAGGAACTCATCTCTAGATATGAAGCGAAGGCTTTTAATCTAGCCATGCGCCTAACGAGAAACGCACAAGATGCCGAAGAGGTTCTCCAAGACGTATTTGTGACTCTTTATAAAAAGCTATCGAGCTTTAAGGGTGATTCTGCATTTTCGAGCTGGCTTTACCGAATAACGGTAAACGCCTCTTTCATGAAACTGCGAAAGAGCAAGCGTCAGCTCTCCATACCTCTTGAAGATAGCGTATTGTCAAACATTCAGTCTCCTTTGGCACACATGACTTCACAAGCAAAGACTGATGAACGCGTAATTTTGGGAGAACTAAAAAACGCGCTGCAAATTGCAATCGATAGACTCGACGATGAATACAAAGCAGTCTTTGTTCTTAGAGACATAGATGGTCTGTCAAACCAAGAAGTTAGCGAGATATTATCACTTACAATACCAGCTGTTAAATCTCGCCTACACCGTTCGCGCCTGATGCTGCGCCGACGACTAAAACATGTATACGACAACCTGCGAGCAGAACAACCGTATTTTGTAACTTTGCCAATTTCACTAAGCACGAAATCCGCAAGAATAGCTCACTAATCCATGGGGCCTGTCTTGTAGCAGGCCCCTAAGATATTGGCATAAGAGATTTCCATACATCGAAAAATTCTCTTGCCATAGAAACATTATGCGTTCGAATTAGCGATGCGCCCTTTAAAAAAGAGATAAGACCCGTTAGTTGCGATATCGGCTCACGTTCGCCAAGTGCTTTGCCCAAAAAACCCTTTCTCGACGTTCCCACCATCAAAGGAAATTCTTTCAGTTCCACACCAAGTTCACCTAAACGCCTGAGCAGTTCCCAAGAATATTTCGAATCGTGGCTTAAAAATCTCCCCATTCCAGGATCTACGACAATCCGCGCTCTAGAAATGCCCTGACTAATAGCAAAATCTATCCTCCACTTTAGAAAAGCTGAAATTGCCGGGATAATATCGACGTAATCGCACTTCGATTCACTCGCATGCGGACGGGCGCCATCTTCTTTCGAGTGCATTAGCACTACAAAGGCGTCACTTTCACTTATTACGCGCGACATTAACGAATCCGCCCTTAAAGCCGAAACGTCGTTTATCATCCTAGCACCAGCTCTTAAACACTCTTTTGCTGTAGCAGCCTTATAGGTATCTATCGAAACAAATGCCTCCTTTGCCAAAACAGAGACTACGGACAAGATGCGCTCGAGCTCAACGCTAGAAGCTATGGGCTTAGCTCCTGGACCTGTAGATTCGCCGCCAATATCTATAATATCTGCACCATCCGCCAGAAGCTCCCTTGCCCTACTTAAGGCAGCCTCAGCACCTACGTACAAGCCGCCGTCACTAAACGAATCAGGAGTAATATTTAAGACTCCAACGATCCACGGCGGTGGCTTACCAATAGCCGCAAGCAGATCTCGACAATAAATATTACCCATGCGTTTTACTACTACCGCGCATCGATCCAATTAAGGATTTATCCTGACCGTTCATTCCACTTCACTTAATGGCTGCCGTTGCTAATCTATCCGCCCGCTCGTTCTCGGGATGTCCATTATGACCCTTTATCCAATGAAACACGACATCGTGCTTTTCGAGTAAACTATCGAGACTTTTCCACAAATCCTGATTCTTTATCCTACTGGGCCAACCCTTAACCTTCCAAGCAGCCATCCATTCGCTTACACCTCTCTGTAAATAGGCGCTGTCTGTATATATCGCCACACGACATCGCTTCTTTAACGACAAGAGTGCCTTAATGGCAGCCGTTAACTCCATGCGATTGTTAGTTGTTAGCTTCTCCCCACCTGAAATCTCCTTCTCGCGACCATTACAACGCAATATCGCGCCCCAACCTCCTGGCCCTGGATTGCCACTACAGGCGCCATCGGTAAAAATCTCTACATTAGGCAGTTTCCCCTTCATTACTTAGGCGCCACCACGTTTTCGCCGTCTTAACTCTTAGCTACAGCCACTTTGAGAACCGCAGTTAAGACATCTATAACACGCTCCCTGTCTAACCATAAAAGCACCGCATATAGTGCATGGAGGCGCATCCTCGCTTACAGGCGCAAACGAGACACTAGTGGCCCGTGCATGACCATGACTCGGCATTTCTACGCTATTATCAGCTACTCCATCAAAACGACTAACCAACTGTCCCTTAGGCGGGTTCTCCTTAATTGCAAATCCTATAGCCGAATTACCTCCCACAGAAGACTCGCTCTCCGTAGCTCCCCTCTGGGCTGTATTGTCTAAAGCCTGGCTATTTTGCACCTTCGCACTTTCTACACCAACATCGCCAGCCTGCAGAACACCAACAGCGCGCTGCTCCTCTGATGAGAGAAATTTAGCAGCTAGCCAACGAAATATGTAATCCAAGACCGACTTCGCCATGGGAATTTGCTTGTTTTTTGTAAAACCCGATGGATCAAATCGCATGTGCGAGAATTTTTTCACTAGCGCCGATAGAGGAACCCCATATTGCAGTGCAAGCGAAATGCTAGTAGCAAAAGCATCCATAACACCACTTAGCGTCGAACCTTCTTTAGCCATTACTATAAAAATCTCGCCTGGAGAGCCGTCCTCATAAACCCCCACCGTGATATATCCCTCGTGCCCAGCTATGCTAAACTTATGGGTAATAGCCTGGCGCTCATCCGGAAGATGTCTGCGCAGTATGCGAGTCTCTACTGCTTTTTCAGTCCCTACTTCATGACCATCTTTTGCTGTGGCTAGCGGCTGAGACCGCTTGGAGTTGTTGCGATATATGGCTATCGCCTTTAATCCAAGCTTCCATGCCTCAATGTAAGTCTGCATTATTTCTTCAACTGTGGCACTTTCCGGCATATTGACGGTCTTGCTAATAGCGCCAGAAATAAATGGCTGCACTGCCGCCATCATTCGCACATGGCCCATGTATTGAATAAAGCGTTCCCCCTTGGCGGGTTTAAATGCACAATCAAAAACCGGCAAGTGCTTGGAGCTAAGTTGTTCACATCCCTCAATACAATCGCGCTCATCGATATATGACAATATTTTTTCAATCGCTCCCTCATCGTAACCCAAAACCCTAAGGGCCCTCGGAACGCTTTGATTGACGATTTTGAGCATTCCACCACCAACGAGCTTTTTGTACTTTACTAGCCCAATATCTGGCTCAATCCCGGTAGTATCGCAATCCATTAGAAACGCTATTGTGCCAGTGGGAGCTATGACGGTAGTTTGCGAATTTCTATAGCCATAAAGTTTGCTCCTAGCCATTGCTTGTTGCCACACATCGGCAGCTTTTTCAGTAAGTGTGGAACTAAGAATTTGTCGCGGTAGCTTCTTTGCATTTTCTGCGTGTTTAGCAATTACGCGCTGCATGCCTTCTGCATTTTCAGCATAAGCCACAAAAGCTCCCAGCTCTTCGGCGATATAAGTACTCATCAAATAAGCTTCGCCACACATCAATGCAGTTAATTCCGCAGCCCACATTCTACCCTCGTCCGAGTCGTACGCTAAACCTTTAGCCATCAACAGAGCGCCCAAATTGGCATAACCCAAACCCAACTGGCGGTACTTACTAGCGCTCTTTGCGATTTCATCCGTTGGATAGCCAGCATTGTCGACAATGATATCCTGCGCCGTAATAAATATGTCCACCGCATGCAAATAGCGCTCTACATCGATACAACCATCGTCTAGCAAAAATTTAAGCAAATTAAGACTAGCTAAATTACACGCTGAGTTATCGAGATGCATGTATTCGCTACAAGGATTACTAGCATTAATCCGACCAGAACTCGGACAGGTATTCCAATCATTAATAGTAGTATCAAACTGTATGCCTGGGTCTCCACACACATAAGTTCCTAGCGCAATTTCGTGCAAAAGTTCTTTAGCGTCGAGATATTCGCACACCCCACCATCCGTCCTTCTGCGAGTCGCAAATTTTTTGCCTTCGGTAGCCGCCCGCATGAACTCGTCTGTTACTCGCACGCTCAGATTAGAGTTTTGAAAGAACACCGAATCGTAGGCTCCTCCTGGAACATTAAAGCCTCCATCGTATCCTTCGTTTATTAGCGCCCACGCCTTTTCCTCTTCGTGTCGCTTAACAGAAACAAACTGCTGAATATCCGGATGATCGACATCCAGAATCTGCATCTTAGCCGCTCGCCTGGTCTTGCCGCCGCTCTTGATAGTCCCGGCCCACGCATCGTAACCGCGCATAAAGGAAACTGGCCCCGATGGGATTCCCCCGCCACTAAGCTTTTCCTTGGACGAACGAATATTAGAAAGATTAGTGCCAGCACCTGACCCAAATTTAAACAGCATCCCCTCCGCATGCTGTAACTTAAGCAGAGAGTCCATGCTATCGTCCACAGATAAAATAAAACACGCACTGCACTGTGGCCGTTCCTCTACGCCCACATTAAACCAGACTGGCGAGTTAAATGCGCCGTACTGTTCTACCAGCAATGTCGTTAGCTCGTGATTAAAAATAGCGGCCTGGTCGTCTGTTTTAAAATAACCGTCCTTTCGGCCCCAAGCAGTAATGGTATCGGCTACTCTGGAAATAAGCTGTTTTACGGAGTTTTCGCGATCCGAAGTACCTAGAGTTCCACGGAAGTATTTCGACGCAACCACATTGGCCGCCATCTGCGACCAGCTTTCTGGCATTTCGACGTTTTCCTGCTTAAAAATAACCTCCCCGCGCTCATTCGTTATAAGAGCTTCCCGCATAACCCACTTAACGGCATCGAAAGGATTGACTCCTTTTTTGCTAAATACCCTCTCAAATTGAATTCCCTTCGACTTCTTCCTGTCCGCATTGGCCGATCTCCCGTCGACGACAACGCTACTGCCATTTACTTGCCGAATCACCGTATTAGCTTCCATAACGAACCTCTATATAAATTCTTTACTGGGCATTTATTCTAGCCCGATTAGCGCCTGCAATAAAAATAGTCTGGCGTACATATCGACCAAGGGTCAACAGCAAAACAATCCCAAAACACAATATATGGGATATAAACGCCTATAGTACCCACATATATTGTGTCATATATACGAAAAAGCACACGCCAAAAGACAACAGATTCGCTGCAATAAGACGCCAAACGAAAGGATAAAATAAAAACTGACGAAAACTATGCTGACTTGACCAAAGCGCTTGAAATGGATGCGGGGGATGGATTTGAACCATCGACCTCCGGGTTATGAGCCCGACGAGCTACCAGACTGCTCTACCCCGCAAGGATGTAATAGTTTAATTGCGAACTAAAAGTCAATGTTGCGGTGAAAACAAAAATGCCGAAATTTACCAGGTGCCATAATGATTACCGCACAAACCAGCGCACCTTAAGGTAGCGGTTTAGGTTTTGTTTTTGCCAGAACGCCGCCATAGAACTAAGCAGCAGTATTGAGACAAGAAAGTGCAGTGGCCACCCACCTGGCAGAGACTTGGTGTGAAAAAAAGGCACAAATGTGTAGTAGACGTAATACTGTGCAATGAACAGAAAGAGCGAAGTCTGTCCAAACATTTGCAAATGCGCAACTAGCCGTACAAGCAATCGCGCTCGTTCAATAAAAAACATTGCGCCGATCATAACTACGCTAGCTCCACCGTATACCAGGATATAGGTTAGCCCAGGTGGATCTTTTTGAAAGGGCGAAGTTAACTTCCACATGACGCCCTGAGCAGGAAGAATGGAAAGCCGGATGGCAATAAAGTCTAGTATCTTTAGAGCCGCGCCAATGCAAAAAATAACGCAACCCACTGTCATCAGCCTCGACGGCAAAGAGCTGAGGCTTTCATCCTGCCGCTGACAGCTAGCGATATACTCACCTACGAGACTGCTTGCTATGTAAAAGGCGAGCCAAGAAAAAAAGGGGAAACTCAATTCGAAGAAAGTATTTTCATAACTACCCCATAGTAGTTCTTTTACAGCATGCTGTAGCGGCGTTGTGGGATAAAACGCGACGGTGCACCACCAGCTAATGGTCAATAACGCAAAACTCAGGAGCAACCTTTTTCCACTGCTGACTTTCCTAACGATGGGTGGGCCAGCAATTATGGCAACGCCAATAGCATCGGTAACAAAGATCCAACGAAAAGCGTCCAGTATATTTGCAGAGCGATAAATATGCGCAAGCGATATCAATATGTGACCGACTGTTAACAAGAATATTCCTCGGCTTAAGAGAAGCTTTTCAAACTTAAAAAACTGCTCTGGGTTGCAAGAGCGAATGTAACCGGTCAGTGCACCGCTTATAAGCATAAAAGAAGGTGTAGCCAACATACAAAGGGGAAAGATTAGCGTTCCGGGAAAAGTATTAAGCGACAGATAGTACTGGCTAAAATGCGCAAGACACACAAGCAACATCGCCATGCCTCTAGCCGCATCAAGTGCTGCCAAACGCAAAGCCACGCTAGGTGTAGCTATGGCAGGTTCCTCTTCTTTTTCCGGCAATAGCAGCTCGTTCAGGCAGTTCATAATACTAAGGCACTAAACAACAGTTAGACCATAGTTATAACAAGATACGGAAACGTTGATACTTTTGGACGTGCTTCAAAGACGGCGTATCCAAAATAAATCTTACCTGAGACTCATCATTATGAAATTATTGATTAGAAAGCCAAAAGAGGATATAAACATACACAAAATTAGTCATGCAGATTCTTGGTATCGACTTAATACAAAATGCAACGGTTGTTTTTAACCTAATGTTCTTACGGATTTTCAATATTTGTCGCCTTATTTTATCGGCGATCTCAATTAGTAGCTTAGCAGCCTGCTCGGTTGTTGGATCTTCTTGGTTGCCTTTTGGCGACCAGGCAACGCCCGAAACGAAAATGGCAGTAATTAGAATAGCAAGCGAATATTTAGGAAACATCATAGCTGCACGAGAAAGCGAGCTCGGCAGCATGGTGCTGTGGAACGATTATTTCGAAAACAACAAAGGCATTACCTCTAAAGATGCGTATTATCAGCAAGTTAGAAGCATCTATAATCGCTTTCCGCCTGACAAACACCCCTTTGTTGGTTTGGATGTCATCGATGCAAGCGTTAGAGGCAACACTGCTTATTTAAAGTTTCAGAAATTTAAACAGCCAGATAGCCCTATAATTTCGATAAAGCTCTATTGGATAGGGGGA
>JADLFC010000013.1 GCA_020845775.1 Deltaproteobacteria bacterium | reverse complement strand
TTGCAGTAAAAGCAGTCACTAGGACATTCACTAAAAAACTTCCAATTTTTGAAACCTTCATAGCTTCCATATCGCCTCAGTCGGTTATAAGTCACACATCCGCGCCTGAATACACTAGAAACAGTAATAGCAAATAATATGCCAGCTAGGAACGGCCTTCTGGGAGTCAAATGTTAATCATTAGTCTAACGTAACCTTCACCCCTTTTCTTCCAGATTTAGTAGTGACAGCGCAGGCATCTGGATTCCGCGAAATAGTGAGGGTTGGCTCGTTTCCGATACCTGCTAACTACACTTATCCTACATGGCCTCCTATTGAGGATGATTCCGCTCCCGGTACCCCCACGACTACTACGTTATGTTCAACGGACATGTACTGGCATCCGGAAAGGGGAGAATGTGTATCGTTGGGTTTTAGCTAAAGGAATCGAATTGATATGTGGACTCAACCCGAACGGGGAATTTTTTTACCACTACTTGCCCTAATAAGCACTGTAATTATTGTATTAGCAGCGCTAGCTATCGACTCAGGCCTTGTCAACTCATCAAAGGCGCAACACCAGCACAGTGCTGACTCAGCAGTTCTCGCCGCCATGGAGGCGTACATTAGCTCAAAAGATACTTATGGTGAGTTTGACGGTCAGGAGCCCGATTATCAACAAAGACTAGTTGATGCAACAGAGCGTGCCAAAGATATCCTCGGCCGAAATGTTTCCCTAATGTTTAGTAGACATTTTCTAGAACATACTCTAACGGAGTATCCGCAAAATAACATACAGGCTCTCCAGTCCGACGTTTCACGTAATAGTGGTGCAGAAAATGGGAAAATCATTCCAGGAGTCTGGCATTTCTCTGAGCCGCAAGGTGGCTGTGCTGCGTATTCAGCACCTTCCTATGTTTATTCTGAATCTGTGCTGCCTAGTTGTCCATGTCCATCGAACAAATGGGCAGGTGCCTGCTTCCAGGAGATTGCAATTGACAAAAGCAATCGCGCAAACGCCCTTAGACTAGAACTGCAACTGCGCGATGATTCTAAGTTAAGGACAATTTTTGGTGCGATTGCTAATCGAGATACATTTAATTACAGTGTGACGGCAACTGCGGCGCTCGTCCCTAGACACGGTTTGTTTCTCGCCGATGTGTCGTCTTCGGTAATATCTGACACCCATTTACGTCCGGATCGATTGTGGCCGGATAGACTAAACCTATCAGGAGAGTACAACTACTTAGCTTCCGACAATACCTGTTCGGCGCTAGCGGGGGCTCCTTATGCTGACGCATTACTCTATGGCGAGCTGGATGCGGTAAGGCCAGCCACTTTGCCGATCTATGCGAAACGCCATTATCGTTTTCGCTCAGATGGAGTGACGCTCGAGCATGCTTGTAGAAGCGCAAAGGGAAGCACAACTCTGGCAGGCCAAAACATTCCAAGCCGGACTTTTTTGTTCGAACAAGTAGTACCACCTCAACCCCTGACCGATATCCTAGATGGTATACATAGTGCCATGTTGTTATTTTCACAACGAAGAGTGGCTGGCGATCTTTTTGGCTTGGCAGGGTTTGACGATGACATCCTTAACGTTCGCACACTCAATATTGGAGAGCCTGTGCCGGATTTACAGTGGACGTCAACGTCTTGCACTCAGGGAGGAGAATTTTGTGAGTTTTACAAGGCAACTGATGCAAGCAACATAGATAATAAGATCGACAAACTCCTGTTCCCGAGAAAAGATGGGCTTCACGGCACTTCGGATAGGCCTAGGGTGTTTACCGATCTTCCGTATGCCTTGCAAGCAGGTAAGACGATGCTCGCCAATGCCAAGGCAACTTTTGGGGCAGAATCCGCGGTTGAGAGCTTCATCGTGATTTTTACCGACGGCATAACTATGTGCCGCTACGATGAAACTTCTACTGCTACTAGGTATTGCCGTACAGAGTCGAGTGTGTTTCGCGATTCTACTTACGAAGTTTTTGATATTGCTCAGCAACTTGCGCAGAGCAAAACCGCCGTTCATTTCGTTCTCTTCGGCGAAAGAGTAAGACCGCACACGCTTTTAAGAAAATATGATAACAAGCGTTGCATGAGAGAGGAGGAAGCACGTGAGCTTAATTATAGCATGGTCAAACCTCGTTTCGCTGGTGTTGATGACAATCCATTTTGGGCACCAAATATTTTCTATGACTATGCTGCAGTTCCTACAGGCGGTTCCTGGATCCCCGTGCGTCCTTGCTGCCGAAACGCTAAAGGCCAATGCGCCAATGTGACTACATTGTTAGACCAGAAGTGCGGGGCTAGCTCAGTATCGAATTTTGACGTCATCGCGAAAGATCCTTTTGATTATTTCGTGGATGCGAATGGCGACGGTATAAATGATGACGGTAAATACGACGATTTTTACAAAGATCAATTTCGCACGGGGCGATTGTTATGCGATCCGGAAGGTCGCTCAGAACGCACGCAAATCATGAGTGCTATTGGGAAAATTATAGAGGAAAACCCGATAATTCTGGTGGAGGCGCGTTAACGCAAAGTAAAACTAACGGGTCTTGTCCCGAAAAAGTGGGCACTCAGCAATTGTCGGGAACGAGTGATTCTCTACCTCCTTCGGCACCGTCGGGATTGAGGGAGATACAGTAGTCAGCGTACACTATCGCTTGAGGAGGATTTGTTATAGGCTGTGCTGGAATATGTCAGGCGGAGTGAGATATCTCCCAAAAGGTTCTTATGTCACTCAAATATTCTTACTACTGTTCGTTGCCGTTTGTCTTTTTGCTCCTAGGCTTGCCGTCTTTTGCGCTGGCGCATCCCGAGATAGAAGCTCGCATCGAAGTGCTTACAAAAAAGATTGAGGCAGACCCAAACAATGGCACGCTATATTTGCGACGAGGCGATTTACATCGCGAACATAGAGCTTGGGAGAAAGCACTCAAAGATTTCGCTAAGGTGCGCGATATCGAACCGAATCTCCCAGACGTCGATTTGTATAATGGACAAATGTGGCTTGACGCGGGAGAACCCGAGAAGGCGAGTGCATTGCTGGATCGCTACATCGCTAACCGTCCGGATGATGCAGAGGGATTTATTAAACGAGCACGAGCTTTAAAGCAGTTAAATCACCTCGCAGTGGCAATAGCAGATCTCGGGACTGCGATTTCGTTAATCGAGTATCCAAGTCCCGATCTTTACTTAGAGCGTGCCGCACTTCTCGGTCAATCTGGACCAGAAAACCGCGGGGAGTTGCGAAGTGGACTGGAGGAAGGTATCAAGCGTTTGGGGCCACTTGTAGTGCTTGTAGATGAGCTCATAAGGCTTGAGATAGAAGACAAGAACTACGAAAAGGCGCTGGCACTGCTAGACACATTGCCCGAGAAGGTGCAAGCGCTGCCCAACTGGCTTACACGGCGTGGAGATATTCTTCACCAGAGTGGAAAACTTCTTGAATCCAAAAACTTTTACCAGTACGCACTTGAAAAAATCAACAACCTGCCTGAGCACCGAAAAAATATCCCAGCGATTAAGCGCAACAAGCAAAAACTCGTAGAGCGACTTTCTGCCATTTCAGAGAACTCAAAAGCGCCGATGAACGATCTTACACAAAACGCAACTTCTCCTATTATCAGTGCGCAAAATGGAGACAAAAATCGAGATGACGCCCACTTAACTGCTATATTTTTCATAACTGCAATAGCGATTCTTTTTATTTGGCTGTTTTATAGGTTTGGCGCAAAACTTTTGCAAAAACGACCTTAGCTCAACAGTACTGTGCAATAATGTCATAGATAAGCTTCAATTTTACTCCATATTACACTTATATTTCAGTAACTTTTTGGTTCTCGCATGTCTTTTCGATGCAGTTCTCACATGGCGCATTTCTTGCTTTAATAAATTGATGACAAAGGGACACCTGGCGACAAATCGCTAGAATATTTTGTTCTCTAAAGGTTGGAGTATAAAACCAATATGTTAGCGGAAACTTTGCGTTATTGGCGCTCGATAGGTTTTGTTGTTTATTTGTTGCTGACAGTGGTATCCGCAGACGCCCAGGAGGTTACCCGTGGGCCCTACCTGCAATTGCTTAGCAGTAACAGCATTGTGGTTCGCTGGCGCACAAGCATAGCAACTGTTTCCGCAGTTAGATATGGCACCTCTTTAAATGACTTATCCATTTTTGAGCAGTCAAGCACTGCGGTAACTGACCATCAAGTGCAATTGACCAACCTTCAACCTAATACCATATATTACTACGCTGTGGGTTCACCCAGCACGGTAGCAACGACTGGCAATGTGCAGACGTTTTTTAAGACTGCACCACATGACTATAGCACTCAAGCTATCCGTGCATGGATATTAGGTGATTCTGGGACCGCTAACTCTGATGCTACTGCCGTGCGCAATGGCTACCAAAACTACGCTGCACAAAGGCCCGCGGATATGATTCTAATGCTTGGCGACAATGCCTATAACAATGGCACAGACTCTGAGTATCAGGCCGCAGTGTTTAACATGTATCCAGCACAACTAAGAAACACGGTTCTTTGGGCAACTCTTGGAAATCACGACGGGCGTTCGGCAAATTCATCGGCACAATCAGGGCCTTATTACAACATTTTTACGTTTCCCAAAAATGCCGAAGCAGGTGGTGTGGCTACCGGCACCGAAGCGTATTATTCATTTGATTATGGCAACATTCACTTTGTTTGCTTAAATTCCCACGATGTAGATCGCAGCACTACTGGAGCAATGCTTCGCTGGCTCGAAGCGGACTTACAAGCAAACGACAAGGAATGGCTCATTGCCTTCTGGCACCATCCACCCTATTCCAAGGGCTCACATGATTCTGACAATTACTCGAGCAACTATCAGATGTTCGACATGCGAGAGAACGCCTTGCCAATCCTAGAGGACTATGGGGTTGACTTGGTCCTAGCGGGACATAGTCACTCTTACGAGAGATCCTATTTTCTCGATGGCCATTATGGCACATCCGATACATTGACGAGCAGTATGAAAATAGATGGTGGAAACGGCAAGGAGAGCGGGGACGGAGCTTATAGGAAATCTAGCGGTGGTGCTCCCCATGCCGGGGCAGTGCATACGGTGGCGGGGAGCTCCGGTAAAGTTACATCTGCTCCATTAAATCATCCTGCGATGATGGTTTCGTTGGCTGTTTTGGGGTCGGTGATACTGAACGTAGAGGGACAAACGCTACGAGCCTCCTTCCTCGACTCATCGGGAAATGTAAGAGATAATTTCTCCATAATTCACGGGGCCGATATAGACCCACCTCGGATTACTGGCGTCCAAGCTAATATTGCAACAAGTGTAGAGGCTGCATTTTCCGAGGGCCTGGATGAAATTTCTGCAGAAAATCCTTCTAATTATGCAATTGATAATGGCATAAGCATACTATCAGCGACATTGTCGAGTGCTAGGACTGTTACGCTTAGCACCACGGCTCATGTTGTCGACAAAAATTACACTTTGACAGTAAATGGCGTTAAAGACATTGCTGGAAATCGCATCGCAACCAATAGCATGCTTTCCTACACGTATACAGATTTAGCAATATTTGAAACCCGCGTTAAATCGGGAGCCGATGACGCCGAAGAGCGCTTGTCTACCGGTGCAGTGGTAACGGGAAGCTCTGATCTTGAACTAATTTACGATGGGGCCGAGCAAATTGTCGGCATGCGTTTTGCTGGCTTAAATATTCCGCGAGATGCCGAGATTCGCAATGCATACATCCAATTTACAGTCGATGAGCTAGATTCTAGTGCGAGCTCCTTGATTTTTCAGAGTGAAAACGCGGACAATGCTCTGACTTTTAGCGAAACCGCAGGAAACATTTCCTCTCGTCCGCGCTCACAGCAATCCGCATCCTGGAGCCCGGCTTCGTGGACGCCAATAGGTGCAGCCCAAGCCGAGCAGCGCAGTCCAAATCTATCTACAATCATACAAGAGATAACCAATAGGCCAGGCTGGTTAAGTGGAAACGCCATCGTCATACTCGTTACTGGAAGTGGTAGTGCTAAGCGAACTGCCATTGCTTACGATGGCATAAGCACGAGCTCACCGCTTTTACACGTAGAATATTCCATAACAGCCCCTGAACCTGATCTAACCGCCCCAGCTGCTCCAACTGGCCTAAGAGTAATCAACTAAGCAAGGGAGGGATTAATTGAATTGCAACAAATTGCATAGAGACAAGCACAAGCAGATAGACAAGATGACTTAGTCAACCTTATAATTATGGTTGTTGGTGTAGATTTTTGTTTTGCCTAACTAATTGGGGAAACGCCTGACTTCCGCGGAGAAAAAAGGTGCGTAAATTCCAACTATGCGAAATTGTTGGCAAAATTTTTGATTTTTGCTGATTTCGTTTTGTAGTGCCTAGTAAATATTTACCCTTGATGACTGAATGGGT
>JADLFC010000012.1 GCA_020845775.1 Deltaproteobacteria bacterium | reverse complement strand
CCCACAAATTATCCTCGGAGCCCCTGTGTTAATATAACTTACTTAAAGTTATACATTTTAATATCCTAAAACCACACATATTTTCTAACCACCGAGCTAGTTAAGGTGAAATAGTAAGAACAGCGCTGCCAAAATTTTCGATAATGACTCCAGAGCTTGAAAGAGGATTTAAGCAAAGGAGTTATTAGTCGTGAAGCAGTCACAACCATTAAGAGTCGAAAACCCAAAAGTAGGTTGGTTAGGCTCGTTACAATGCTGCTAAGCGGGATAATTCAAAAGCTTGAAATAAGCGATTACACCAAAGAATACACTCTAAAATATTCTAGGCTCCCAGGCACAGAAGGTATGTCTCATGAGGAATATATCAAGAAGATGTATGCAGAGCTTGAGAGGCGAAGGGTAGAGAAGGTAGCCGAATTAAAAAAGCAAGGGCATACGTTTTTAACTCGCAAGGAACTTTTGGCGCAGAAACCGGGCAGTGCTCCTAAGACGACTAAAAAGAGCAGCAGAAATTCTTATCGACCTCCCTCTCTGTGCTGTTGCTAGCTGCTGACTTGTTAGTGAGACTATAATTTAGGTGGAAAATCAGGCGGTATAGCTCGGCTTTGCAGCAATTATTGCTGGAAATAGCGGAATCAGTCGCTCGTTCGCTATATTTATGTTGCTAATAACGATAAATGCTCGGTCACAATATGAATGCGCGCACAGAGGCTCCGAGGTTAGTTTTTTGGGTGAAGTGAGATAAGGAATAAAATCATGTCTTTAGCTCATTAGGACTCAAAACCCTTTCTCTTTGCTGCTTTTTAATTTATAGAGCCTAAGAGCTTTGTAAATTTAGCTCTACGCGCTGGTAGTGGCTAGTAGACTCGGATATTTTTGGATCTGAACAGGGATAATAGCGAGGATAAACAAATGGGCTTAGAGGGAAGTTTAGTATTTGCGTCAGGAAAGAGCACTGATTTTGACATTTGGAAGTTAGATCTTCAGTCTCGCGAGTTAATTCAGCTCACGTCTGGTATGGGCTTAAATGATCAACCTAAATGGTCGCCAGATGGGACGAAAATTGCGTTTATTTCTACTGGGCCGGATTTCATTGCATCCCTATGTGTAATGAATCGCGATGGCTCTCAGAAACAGCGGCTAACCACTAATATCCATTGCCAACATCCATCGTGGTCGGCCGACGGTGAAAAAGTTGTTTTTGTTGCTAATGCTGAAAATAATGATGAGTTTCACATTTGCGTCTACGACCTAAAAGCAGCAACTCATCAGATTTTGCTTCGTCGAGATGGTCACGAGACAGAACCCATGCTGTCGCGCGATGGTAAAAAGGTTCTATTTGCATCCACCGACCCAGATTCACAGATTCCATTCTCGCACCGAGACACAGAAATTTGGCAATATGACTTAGCTACTAAGTTAGCGACCAAGGTATGTAGACACGGAGCGAGAGACTACTGTCCTGTTTATTCGCCTAATGAGCAAAAAATTGCCTTCGTCTCACATCGCAATGGAAGAAGTGAAGAGGATTATCTCGAGAAGCTACGTAAAATTAAGCAATCGCTAGACACCAAGAGTCGCGCATCTATTGATGCCGCCATAAAGGAGCTTTTGGCCTTAGAGCAAGATGGAGATATTCACGTTGTAAATGCTGATGGGACTAATCTTCGTCAGCTTACCACAAATGCGGGAGCTGATACTGATATCTGTTGGTCTCCTTGTGGTAACTACATCGCGTATTCTGCCTCGCCAGCCGATAAGGGCACCTGTGAGAGAATAAAGGTAATTGAAGTTGAGACCGGTAGCAATGTTCCACTAGCGTATGATCGAAAACCGCTGATGCAAGAAATAAGTGCGGATCCCGACAGATACGTTAATAACCATCTGTTCCAGTATCTGATACCAAACTTTATTGAAAGGCCATACATGCGGCGCTTTATTAGCGAAACTTTCTGGGGGGAAGAGAGGCAGCCAGACTGGGCTAATAAATAGCTAGCGGTTTGCAAAAAACTCGCGCTATTTATAGTTATAATTAATGCAGAGGCTAGTGATTCAGTTTGCTTTTTAACTGCAGATCAAGCCGATGGAATGCGAAAGATTCATTTGTGATGAAATTAGCCTTGATGGTTTGCAAGTAAATTTGCCATTTCTTTTAAGCCAATTACTTCGATATTTTGGCCCAGTGGGTATCGCTCTTCTCCTGAGTAAACGACAAAGGCGCGCTCTGGTTCTAAATCAGAAATCGCATTATAAAAGCCCTTTTCTAATTTTGGCGAGAGTCCACGCTTTATCTCGATTGCGAAGTGCTTATTTGGACTTAGTTCTAGGACTAGATCAATTTCGGCGCCGGCGGCTGTGCGGTAGAAGAAAGGAAGAAAGCTTGCAGGTAAAACATTTAGCAATGTCTCAATTACAAATCCTTCCCAGCTAGCCCCAATTACGGGATGTCCAAGTAGGGTGTCAAAGTCTTTAACGCCTAACAAGGCATGAGTTAGTCCGGAGTCACGCACATAAACTTTGGGAGATTTTACCAAGCGCTTATTTATGTTGGCGTAGAATGGTTGGAGCCTACGCACCAAAAGTAAATCTACCATTAGATCGAGATATCGAGTTATGGACTTGCCATCTATTGCAAGACTGCGGCCGAGCTCTGCTGAATTTAGGAGTGAGCCCTGAGAATGGGCCAGCATTGTCCAAAACCGTCTCATCGTTTCTGCGGGGATCCTCGGGCCAAGTTGAGGAATATCTCTTTCGAGATAGGTACGAATAAAATTTTGGCGCCAAGCCAAACTCGAAGCGTCGCTAGAGGCTAAAAAGCTATCGGGAAAACCACCTCTTAGCCAGAGCTCATTACTCAGCGATTGCTCAATTTCTAGAACATTTAAGATGGGTAACTCAAGATAAGCAACTCGTCCGGCCAAGGTTTCACCCGTCTGTTTTATTAACTCGACCGAGGCTGAACCCAAAAGCAGAAATCGCCCGTATTTTTTGCCACTTCTTCGACCCTGATCTATTACGCCGCGAAGTGTCTGAAAGAGCCCCGGCGCTCTTTGCACCTCATCGAGAATGACCATCTTGTCTTCATGTGCTGAAAGGTAAAGAGCAGCATCGCTAAGCTTTTTTTGATCCTCAGGTCGTTCAAGATCAAGATAGACGCTTTTCCTGCCTTCCGCTACAGCGAGCGACAAAGTGGTTTTCCCCACCTGTCGCGGCCCCAACAAAACCACAGCTGGAAACTGCTCTAGATAATTTAGTAGTAATTTACTAACATGTCTTTGGATCATCCTTGTAATTATGGCACAACATTCCGCAATTGCAAGGATAAAGTTAATCAAAAAGACTGGTGATGGCAGCTAGCAGTGATTTTAAGTCAATTAAGTTAACACGGAGGCCCCATAACTTACATAACTTACCCCATAACGTACCCTCGGAGCCCCTGTGCTACTATAACTTACTTAAAGTTATGCATTTTAATATCCTAAGACCACTCACATTTTCTATTGGGCCAGATCGTTGACGTGAAATAGTAAGAATAGCGTTGCAAAAATTTTCGATAATGACCCCAGAGCTTGGAATAGCGTTTAGGCAAAAGGAGTAATTAGTCGTGAAGCAGTCGCAACCATTAAGAGTAGAAAACCCAAAAGTAGGTTGGTTAGGTAATACAAAGACACTCCGAGGTTAAGTCTTTGGGGATGGGGCACGGCTCACTGGCGCAGCGCCGATTTATCGCGGCTCGATAGGCGACTGAGTTTAAGTCTCTCGGCTCTAATGATTGCTTCGGCATCGAGGACTGCGCGATTTAGATCATCGTTAAGGATGAAATAGTCGGAAAAGCCCTTGCTCATTAGGACATCGAGCTCCTTTTCAGCTATCTCCAATCGTCGAGCGATTTGCTCTGGAGTTTCGGTGGCGCGGTTCGCTAAGCGCTTTTTTAGTTCGGTCATCGTCCGGGGAAAGACAAAAACGGTGACGAGGTTAGTCTTGAATTTTTCCTTTAGCTGGCTAACCCCTTGAACTTCGATGTCGAGTAGCAAATCCGATTTCGTATCGATGCAGAAATCGATATTTTTTTTCTCCGTGCCGTAATAGCGATTATTATAAGAAGCATGTTCCAAGAAGGACTGTGACTCGATGAGTGTGTGAAATTGCTCCTGGCTGACAAAGTAATAGTCGACTTCGTTTCTTTCATTGGGACGCGGATCTCTCGTCGTAGTAGAAATAGAAAGTCTCAGCTTGGCCACTTGGGGGAGGAGAGCTCTACAGATGGTAGACTTCCCACTAGCAGTAGGGCCGCAGAAACAAAACAACAATGGCTCGAAAATAGGAGATTCCTCAGACATCAATGTAAAACTCACTCTATATTCTGAACTTGCTCGCGGACCTTCTCTAAAATGGCCTTAGCCTCAACCACTAATATCTGAATACTGCTATTTTGTGCTTTAGAACCACTGGTGTTTATCTCCCGTCCCATTTCCTGAATCAAAAAATCTAATTTTCTTCCAGTGGCATCTTGACTGAAGAGAACTTCAAATTGCTTTAGATGTATCATCAAACGAGCAAGTTCTTCTTGAATGTCTATCTTATCTGCCAGTATAGCTACTTCCTGAGCTAATCTGGATGGATCGATTTCGACGTTATCTGGTAAAATCTTCGACAAGCGCAAGGTGAGTCGCTCTTTGTAATCTTGCGGGGCTACCTGAGCTAACTGGGATAACTTTTTAACGACGTCCTCCAGTTGCTCGGTTAAGTTCAAGATCTCCTTCGTGAGACCTTCTCCCTCTTTGGATCGCATCTCGCATACTCCTTTAAGGGCGGATTCAAGTGCATAAAAGAGCGCACCTCTTTCTTCTTCGGGGTTCAATTCAATAGCTGAGACGTCCAATACGTCTCGGCGCGATAATATGGAAAGCACCGCTTCGGCGCTAATGGAAGCAGGGGATTTAACGTTTGCTATTTTGCAAGCATCATGAAAAGCTTTCCAGTAAGCTAAGAAAAGCTCTTGGTTCAATTTTAGTTCTTGTCGGCATTTATTGGAAAAATTGCGCGCGACTGCAATGTCGACCTTGCCGCGCTTTAAGAGAGATCTGGTTTTGGCAACCATGTCATTTTCGTAGGAAGAATAAAGCGATGGTAGTTTGCAAGAAATGTCCAAAAAGCGATGATTTACCGTGCGAATTTCTACGTCAATTTGCGTATTGCCTAAAGCGGCAGAACCTTTGCCAAAACCCGTCATGCTTAGCGCTGGCATTAGACTTCTCCCAATCTCTCCACTTCGCCGCCTAGCTCCTCGTGCGAAACGGCAACTGTTCCTATCTCGCGAACGACAATTCCGGCAGCAATGTTTGCAAGCCACGCTGCGTCGCGCAAACTGGCATTTACCGCCAGGGCCAACAGAAAAACAGCCGATACCGTATCCCCAGCACCAGACACATCGTAGACCTCGCGAGCTAAAGTATCGCTCTCTATAGCTTCGACTTCTTTGCCGCCTGCGGTAGAAACGAGAGCCATGCCCTCTTCGCCTAAAGTGATTAACACCATTTCGCAATTCCACTTTTGCAGCAAAACTTTTGCCGCCTCTATAGCCTGCTGCCTGTTAGCTATAGGAATAGAACTAGCCTCTTGTGCTTCGCTGCGATTGGGCTTAATTACCGTTGCCCTAGAATAAAGCGAAAAATTGCGCATTTTTGGATCTATCAATACTGGCACCTTGCCAAAACCTAAAAAACCCTGCTCGTAACCACTTCGAATGCAATCAAAGACAGGCGCACACATAGTGCCTTTTCCGTAATCCGAAATGATTATGCCCTTAGCTTCTCTAAACTTTGACCTCAACACGCCGCTTACACCTTCGGCGTAAGCAGGGCTAAGCACATGAGTTTCTTCTCTATCTACTCTTACGACCTGCTGGGCATGCGCAATAACGCGCGTTTTTACGGAAGTAGGGCGGGTGCGATCTACTAAAATTCCCTCGGTGTCTACACCAGCATCGCCAAACATAGATAAGAGCGCACGACCATTCTCATCGTCTCCAACTACGCCGCAAATCGCAACTTTTGCGCCTAAACTCACCAAATTGTTTGCGACGTTACCAGCTCCGCCAGGTCGCTTGCTCTCTTCCGTTACTTTCACCACTACTACGGGTGCCTCTGGAGAAATGCGGTCTACTTTTCCCCAAATGTAATGATCTAAAATTAGATCTCCCGCCACTACAATGGGGACGTCTTTAAACTGTTTGATAATAGAAAGTAATCGAGAATTATCGTCGTTCTTCATTGATGGGCTTCTCGTATTTTTGCGCCAATTGATTAAACTCATGCTCCCAGAGTTTTGCATATTTCATGAATGTATAATACCCCTCAGTCACGGCTATGATAAAGCCCGCTTTGCCTTCGCGAAATCCCCGTTTTAGCACATAAAACTTTAGCGTTCGCAAGATGGGGTTCAGCAATAGGGAGGCTATGGAGCATCTTCTGCCCTTCAAAAATTCGTCCTTTGCAGCAATGCTTGAAAAGCGGTGCAGTCGCTCGAACTGCTCATCCATATTCCTGTAGGTATAATGATATATTTCGCCCCCAATTCGAGCAGTTGGGCCGCTAACTATTGGCTTTTCATGAGGGTCGCTTCCGCCCCATTTGGTTTGAGACTTGCGAAAAAGCCGCAAGCGGTATTCTGGATACCAACCTCCTCGCCTCCACCAACGTCCCAAATAGTGAACCACGCGATTAATGTAGTATCCATTTATCGAGAGACTAGATAAGTCCCCCGCCTTTTCTCTGCCGAGAATTTCTAAGATGCGCTCCCTAAGCTCCTCAGAAACGCATTCGTCAGCATCCAAATTTAATACCCACTCGTTACTAACAGATTCAAGGCCAAATGCCTTTTGATCTCTGTATCCTGGCCACTTTCGCTGAATTACTTTAGCCCCTAAGCTTTTGGCGATATTAACGGTGTTGTCGGTGGAAAACGAGTCTATCACTATTACTTCATCGCAGAAGTCTAAACTACTAAGACAAGCCGTAATGTGATCCTCTTCGTTATACGTAATTACAAAGGCCGAAATTGGCACTCTGTCAGCTTGCGCTCGATTAGTGCTAACGGCAGATGCTTTATCGTTCACCGACATGTTTGACACAAAAATACCCTACAGCAATCCAGCGAATACGCTGAATATGGCCTAAGAATTTAATCCACAAATCTATATTTAAAAATCGTCCACAAGGCTTCCAATCCATCGCGGACTCCTATCTTTTTTCCTTCCTCATACGTGCGACCAGCATAGCTAATGGGCACCTCGTAAATGCGAGCCCTTTTTTTGGCAACCTTGGCAGTTATCTCTGGCTCGAAGTTAAAGCGATCCGACTTAATTACAATCCCCTGCAGAATTTCTCTTTTGAAAACTTTGTAGCCAACTTCCATGTCAGTTAAATTCAAATTGGTGAGCATATTAGATAAGAACGTTAGCAAGCGGTTTATTACATAGTGCCAAAAGAAAAGCACTCGATGGGGTCCCCCCAAAAAACGCGAGCCGAAAACCACATCAGCAAGGCCCTCTAAAATAGGAGCTAATAACTTATAGTAATCCCTTGGGTCGTACTCAAAATCCGCATCTTGAATTAAAATAATGTCTCCAGTGACTTCGGCAAGCCCTGTCCTAATAGCAGCGCCTTTTCCCGCATTTTTTTTGTGATATTTAATAGTGAGATTATCCTGTGCCCCGAGGTTTTCGAGAACCTCTCTTGTTCCGTCGCTGGAACCATCGTCGACGACGATGATTTGCCTAGCGAGATTAATTTTTTTTACCCTCGCAATGACCTCTGCGATAGAAGTTTTCTCGTTATATACTGGAATAATTACCGAAAGCCCCTTAGGTGCTCGCTCCCAACTGAGTTCAATTTCGCTCATTTGCGTTTTTCCCTCTTTCGTCTTTTTCTATAAGCTTTTCAAACTGCGCCAGCACTATATCTGGACAAAGCTCAAGCATGCAAGCCATGCCTAAACCGGGACACTCTCTTTTGTAGCAAGGAGAGCATTTTAGGTCAGATTTAATTACATATTTTTCATTATTATAAGGCGCCGAGCGCGCTGGACTAGTCGCACCCCATATAGAAATTACTGGTATGCCGACGGCCGCGGCGATGTGCATGGGGCCAGAATCCGAACCAAATGCATAACCCACGCTGGAAAAAAAAGTCGCCAATTCTTCTAGCTTTAATTTTCCTACCAAATTCACAGCGGGGAGAGTCGATACGTTACTAAAGATTTGTTTTGCAAACTCTTCTTCCGAAGGGCCACCCACAATGAATGATACTAGTTTCCATCGCTTAAACATTTTCTCAATCAATTCTCTATAGTGCTCCGCACTCCAAAATCGGCTTGGCCAAGAAGAGCCAACTATTAGCGCAAGGCGTGTTTGTGCGTTTGCCAATTCTAGGCCCGCTTGCCCGAGATAAGAAACGAGGCGTTTCTCCATTTCAGTGACTTCATCCCTAGAAGGTTTTAAACCAAATTCCAGTGGATTAAGTGCAGGTAATCTAAGTGCGTCGCCAAATAGCTGGTAGTGAAGAATTTTCGGCGAAAAGTTGTCAACCGCCGGAATAAATTCATTGTTAAAGAGCCAATTAAATTCCTTTGAATTAGCACGACTAAAGCCAATTCGCCTTTTTGCTCCAGTAGCACGACTCGTAACTCCACTCTTAAAATGCCGCTGCAAATCCAACACTATGTCAAACTTCTCGGCACGAAGCTGTTTTAAAAAGGATAAATAAGCAAAAAAACCTTTTGGCCTATCAAAGACTATTGTTTTTTCTATTGCCGCATGGTTTCTAATTACTGGATAGGATTTTGGCTCCACCGCCCAAAAGAGCTCTGCATTTTTAAAATAGCGCCTAATCCTGACCGCAAGAGGCAAGGCACGAGTCACATCGCCAATAGCTCCTAGAAGAATAATTAAGATTTTAGTCCGCTGTTTGTAGTTCACGGCGCTCTCATCTTCGCTGCATGCTAGAAAGCCTCTAAACCGCGCGCAAACTCTTCTATGGCGAGAGATGTAATGCCGTGTTTCAGCACTGAGCGATCCCATCGACTAAGCAGTCGTTCGCCAAATTTTACGCGTTCTGCAGGAGATTTGAGCACTACTGCACGATCGAAATCGATTAAGTGCACTTCGCCATGAGCATCTACTATGGCGTTTCCAACATGTAGATCGCTATGAAAAACTCCCGCTAAAAGCATCTTTCTAGCCTGAATTCCCGCCTTGCGGCATGCTAGCCCAAACTCGTCCCAGCTCTTATCGGGGCGATTTTTAATGTTTTCCCAGTGCGCAAGCAAATTCTCGCTGCTAGCGACCTCACGAGTAGCTATTGCCGCTCGATAGAAATGGCGCAAGCAAACTGCGTTTTCGTCGCCGATACGTGTAGAAACGGCTGCGACTGGCAGTGGAACGTTCAAGCCCGCCTGAAAGAGAATCGAGAGAACTAGTAATTCAGCAATTGGTCGAGTTTCTGCTAGAGTTCGAGAGGGACACAAAAAAAAGCGATTCCCTAGAAATCGCTCGGCTAACAAACCTCCTCGCATAAAGCGCCTGATGACGATACTTTCGTTTCCTAGAGTTTTTCTTCTCACCTCGGTTCTGCCAGTTCTAACTAAGCCATTTTCCTCGCAGCATGCGGAGATGGGCGATTGAGTGGTCCAGCTAAGGATTTCGTCCACTGCGAGTCGTTCTGCGTAAACCGCATTTACTAACGCATAGCTAGAATTACTGCTAAAAACCGAAAAACCAATATTTTCCGGCGAATGTTCGCGGTGGACGTAGATGGAAGAGCGTTTTATTTTTAACTCAGTCATGTTAGCCATTATCCATTAGAAGCCTCGCCGCCGCAATTACAGACTCTGGCGTTAGATCCACTTTGCAGGCATATGTTCCCACTGGGCAGGTGTTTGCGCCGTGCAATCCACAAGGTCGACATGCGAGGGTTTTTACTCCTAAGCATTTTGAGCTTACGTTCCATGGGCCAAAGCCGAAATCCTCCACCGTAGCACAATAAACAACTACCACCGGCACTTTAAGAGCAGAAGCGATGTGAACTGGTGCACTGTCGTTAGAAATTAACAAGTCGAGCTCGGAAATAATAGCGGCAGAGAGAATTAAAGATGTCTTGCCAATTAAGTTAAGAGCTCTTCCCTTAGTATTGTTTTCTATTATTGCTCCAATCTCCTTATCTTCCGGCCCGCCTATTAATACAATGCTGTGCCCCAAGCTAGATAACTCTTTAGCCACATTAGAGTATCCCTCTGGAGTCCATTGTTTAGTGCGCCAGGCGCTACCAGGGGCTAAGCCGATTAGCTTTTTAGCGCTAGCGGGTTTTAAGATTTCTCGAGCTTCTTTTTTAACTTCTTCTGGAATATCGATTCTTAAATCTGTGTCTAAATTACTAGGCTCAAGAGCGATATTCCTAAATATGGCGAGATTGCGAAGTACTTCGTGTGTTAAATCCTCTCGTCGAGCGGTAGATGAGTAAAGCATTTTTCCAGCAGCGGCCATAAAACCATAGCGTAAGGGGATACCTGCAAGGTAGAGGAGAAGCGAGGTTCTAAACGACTTGTGCAGGCTAAAAGCTATGTCAAAGGACTCTAATTTTAGTTTTCTAGCCATTCTAAATAGCCCCCTAAACCCACTATCTTTTCCGCGTTTGTCAAAGGCGATTGTGCAGTGAAGTGCGTTGTCGTGTTTTACTAATTCTGCTGCTATAGGGGTAGTGAGCAAAGTGATTTTAGCCTCTGGGTAAATATAGCTAATGTTAGCAATTACTGCGGTAGAAAGAATGACGTCTCCAATAAAGCCCGTTTGCACTAAGAGGATTTTCATTGTTTAACTTAGACGGTTTTAGCGCACATTTCGCTTTTGTGTGAGGAGGAACTTCACTGCATCTAGTAAATCTTTTTTGTAAATTATATGCAACGCTTCTTGTGGATTGGCAGAAGACGAGAGCTCTACTCGTCGTTCGTATTGACTAGCGCCGTGACCAGTTTCTAGTAAGATTCTTTGTTTCGTTGGAATGCCTATAGCTTTTCCAAATTCAAGATCGGAAACGTGATCTCCTATTACCCAACAGTTATGGCTGATAAAATTCCATTTAGTCCTTGCTTGCTCGGCCATGCCGGTGCGTGGTTTCCTACAGTTACAATTATCCTCCGGATGGTGTGGGCAGAAAAAGAAATCATCGAGGCGTGCCTCTGGATGTTCGCGTAGGAGCATATTTAAAAGCGTTTGATTTACTACTTTTACGTCTTCTTCGCTGCACATGCCGCGAGCTACTGCCGACTGATTGGAAACAACTAATAGTACATAGCCCGCTTTTTTTAAAAGCGAAATTGCAGTAGCCGCACCTCTAATTAGCACCAGCTCTGAAGGCATGCGCAAATGGCCCACGTCCACGTTAATAGTGCCATCGCGATCCAAAAATACCACCGAAACGTCCTTCATAGCGATTT